>JAEYVD010000644.1 GCA_023432075.1 Pseudomonadota bacterium
CACGTCGTCGCTGGCAAAGGGGCTGGTGCCCACGATCGGGCCATGCGCCGGCGCGGCAAAGCCCGCATTCAGCGCCTTCGTGATGAAGCCCTTGTCCGTCGCGTAGGCGATGGCCTGGCGCACCCGCACGTCGTCCAGCGGCTTGCGCGCCGTGTTGAACGCCAGCCAGCTGAGCGCGCCGATGCCCTCGTAGCCCTTGCTCGTCATGACGATGGACGGGTTGTCCTTGGCGCGCCGCAGGATGGTCGGCTCGGTCATGAACGGCAGCGCACCGATATCGCCCCGCTCCAGCCCGATCAGCAGATTGGTCGCGTCGGGGTTGATCTTGACCACCACGCGGTCCAGCAGCGGCTTGCCCTTCAAGAAGAATTTGTCGAAGCGCTCCAGGACGATCTCCTGGCCCGGCTTGAATTCCTTGAAGATGAACGGGCCCGAGCCCACGACGTTCGCCGAGTTCCGGGGATGGTTCTTCAGGTCCTGGCCGTCGCCGTAGATGTGCTTGGGCAGCACCGGCATCAACGCCGGCGACAACGCCAGCAGGATCGCCGGATGGGGCTTGCTCATGCGCAGCACGGCGGTGCGCGCGTCCGGCGTGTCCACGCTTTCGACGGGCGCAAACATCGTCTGGAAGGGATGGTTCTGCTTGACCGCCATGATCGAGAACGCCACGTCCTCGGACGTCACCGGCTTGCCATCATGAAAGACCGCGTCGCCGCGCAAGTGCAGCGTCAGCGACTTGCCGTCCGGCGCCAGCTCCCACGACTCAGCCAGGTAGGGTTGCGGATTCCAGTCGGCGTCGTAGCGCAGCGGACTGGCAAAGAGCTGCGCGCTGGGCAGCGCGGTGGCCGTTCCCGATTGGACCGCGCCGTTCAGATGACGCGGCACCTGCGTGGATCCGATAACCAGCGTGCCGCCGGCCTTGGGCGCGTCCGCCGCTCTAGCGCCCCCCGCCATTGCGAACACCGACAGAATCGTGGCCAGGCCTAGTCTTGCGCTGCGCATGTGCTACCCCTTTGATGTTGTGGCATGAACCATTCATGGATGGCTTGCGGTCTAGCGTAGTCATCACCCGGATGCACGCTTAGTACCAAACCGCCAGACTTGGTGGTGCCAGGCTTGCCGGCCGTCACCCGCCCATGGCGTGCGCGTGCAGCGCCGCCACGGCGCAACTGTTCACGCGCGCTTCCATGGAATCTGACCGGCTCGTCAACAGCACCGGCACCCGCGTGCCGAGCACCAGGCCCGCCGCGCCGGCGCCCGCCAGCCACGTGAGCTCCTTGTAGAGCATGTTGCCGGCCTCGATGTCGGGCACCAGCAGAATGTCGGCGTCGCCCGCCACGCGCGACACGATGCCTTTCTGATCGGCAGCCTCGCGCGAGATAGCGTTGTCGAAGGCCAGCGGCCCGTCGATGTCGCCGCCCCGGATCTGCTGGCGGTCCGCCATCTTGGACAGTGCGGCGGCGTCCAGCGTGGCTGGCATTGCCGGGTTGACCGATTCGGTGGCGCACAGCACCGCAACTTTGGGCCGTTCCACGCCCAGGGCGCGCGCCAGGTCAATGGCGTTCTGCGCGATGTCCGCCTTTTCCTGCAAGGTGGGCGCGATGTTGACCGCCGCGTCGGTCAGGATCAGCAGCTTCGGGTAGGCCGCCACCGCCATCACAAACGCGTGGCTGATGCGCCGGCCCGTGCGCAAGCCCGATTCGCGCGTCACCACCGCCGACATGAAGTGATCGGTGTGCAGGCTGCCCTTCATCAGCATGCGGACCGCGCCGTCACGCGCCAGCGCCGCGGCCGCGCGTGCGGCAGCAAGCTCATCGTCCGGCGTGTCGACGATCTCCATGGAACCCGCGCGTATGCCCTCCTGCGCCATCAGCGTGGCCATGCGGTTCGCGGGCCCGACCAGCACGGGCTCGATGTAGCCTGCCTCGCTCGCCTGCACGGCGGCGCGCAGACTGACGGGACACAGCGGATACGCCACCGCGGTGCGCAGCCGCCCCGCCGCCAGCGCGGCAACGCGCAGCGGCTCGAACAAACGGTCGAAAGCCATGTCTTCGCTCCTGCCGCGGCCGCGCATGCGGCGGCCGGGTGATTGACCGGCGCGGGGCCAGGGCGTGACAGCCAGCCCCTGCCCGCGCGCCAGGCGCGCCGGTCAGCGTCCCACCGGCTCGATCGACAGCGGCACCTCGCCGGCCTGGAACGGCTGGTTCACGTACTTGCGGTACTTGTCCAGGAACCGCACCGGCTGCTTGAGCGCATCCCGGCGGAACGGATCGCCCAGCTCCTGGCTGACCATCATTTCCAGCACGGTGGTCTTGCCTTCAAGCTGCGCCTGGCACGCGGCCTGCAGCGCGGCGCCGACCTGGTCGGCGTGTTCCACGCGGATGCCTTCCGCCCCCATGGCGCGCGCCAATTCCGAGAAGTTGGGATTGCGCAGGTTGCTGCCCACGAAGCGGCGGCCATAGAAGTCGACCTGGTTCTTTTTCTCGGCGCCCCATTGACCGTTATGAAACACCACCGCGGTCACCGGAATCTGCTCGCGCACGCAGGTCAGCAATTCCTGGAAGCTCATGCACCAGGCGCCATCGCCCACATACGCCACCGCCGGGCGGTCGGGCCGGCCAAGCTTGGCGCCGATCAGGGCCGGCAGCGCGTAGCCGCAATTGCCGAAGCTCATGGCGGCCAGCATGGAATTGGGCTCGTCGAAACGCAGGTAGCTGTTGGACACCGAGCAGATGTTGCCGATATCGGTAGACACCATGACGTGCTTGGGCATCGCGCGCTCAAGCTCGCGCAGCATGCGGCGCGGGTGCATGCGCCCGCCGCCCTGCTCGATGATGTCCAGGCTCCAGTCGTCGCGCTCGTGCGACCAGCTGTCCAGTTCCTGTTCCCACTCGGCCTTCTGCGCGGAGATCTCGCTGGCGCGCTGATCCTTGGTGCGCACGCAGGCCACGTCGCGACCCTGCAGCTTGGCCGTCAGCGCGGCAGCGGCCGGCTTGGCGTCGCCGCAGATGCCCACGGACACCGGACGCACCAGGCCCAGCATGCGATGGTCGGCGTCGACCTGGATGATGCGGGCATTCTGCGGCCAGTATTCCAGCCCGTGTTGCGGCAGCGTGCCGAAAGGCCCCAGCCGCGTGCCCAGCGCCAGCACCACGTCCGCCTGCGACAAGAGCTTCATGCCGGCCTTCGCGCCCTGGTAGCCCAGCGGGCCGCACCACAGCGGATGGCTGGCCGGGAAGGCGTCGTTGTGCAGATAGCTGGTCACCACCGGCGCGCCCAAGAGCTCGGCCAGCGCCACGCATTCCGCCTGCCCGTCCGAGAACAACACGCCGCCGCCCGCCACGATGACCGGGAACTTGGCCTCGGCCAGCATGCGCGCCGCGGCTTCCAGGTCCTCTTCGGAGCCCGGCCCGCGCCGGATGCGGCGTGGCTCGGGGATGGCCACGTCGATCTCGCCGTAGAAATAGTCGCGCGGAATGTTCAGCTGCGCGGGGCCGCGTTCGGCCATCGCATTGTCGAACGCCTTGGCCGTGAATTCGGCCATGCGATCCGGACGGTTCACGTGCGCCTGGTACTTCGTGATGCGCGAGAAGATCGGCAGTTGCTCGGTCTCCTGAAAGCCGCCCAGCCCCATGCCCGACGTGCCGGTCTCGGGCGTGATCGCCACCACCGGGCTGTGCGCCCAATAGGCCGCCGCCACGCCCGTCACGAAGTTGGTGATGCCGGGGCCGTTTTGTGCAATGCACACGCCGTGCCGGCCGGTCACGCGCGAATAGCCGTCGGCCATGTGCGCCGCGCCCTGTTCGTGCACCGTCGGCACGAAGCGGATGCCGGCCGCGGGAAACAGGTCCAGCGCATCCATGAAGGCCGAACCGACGATGCCGAAAACATCCTTGACGCCCTGCGCGACCAGCGTTTCGACAAACGCTTCGCTGGGGGTCATGTGTTGCTTGCTGCTCATGGTCTCTCTCCTGGCATGCCGGCGCTCGTCCGATTGCTAGTTGGCCGGTGTGATCCGATACTGCGCCAGAAATGCCTCCCTTCCCACCCCCGTGCGTTCCATTTTCTGCATTTTCTGTGCGACGATGGGCAGCCGATCGCCAATTCTTCAATTATTGAAAGATGAAAGACGAATCCTCCGCCGCCCTGCGCGCGCTGACGCTGCTGGAACAGGTTGCCCGTTCGGCCCAGCCCGTCTCGCTGGCCGAACTGACCGAAGCCACCGGCCTGCCCAAACCGTCCGTCCTGCGCATCCTGTCACGGCTGGTCGACGCCGGCATGCTGCTGCGCGAACCGGCCGGCAAAAGTTACGTCAGCGGCCCGCGTCTTGGGGCGCTGGCGCGCGACACCCTGCTCAATTCACCGCTACGCGGCGAACGCCACCGCATCCTGGACAGCCTGGTCGACGAAATCGGCGAGACCTGCAACTGCACCATGCTCGACGGCGACGAGGTCATCTACCTGGATCGGGTGGAAACCGCCTGGCCGCTGCGCGTCAACCTGCAATCGGGCTCGCGCGTGCCGCTGCATTGTTCGGCAAGCGGCAAGCTGTTCCTGGCGTACATGCGCCGCGAAACCCGCCAGCGCCTGCTGGCGGCAGCCCAGTTGCCGCGCTACACGCCGAACACACTCTGCGAGGTCGCGGCGCTGGAAGAAGAACTGCGGACCATCAAGAAAGAAGGCGCCAGCTTCGACCGCGAGGAATTCCTGCTGGGCATCGTCTGCATGGCGGTGCCTATCCTGCATGGATCGCGCGCCATTGCGGCCGTGGCGCTGCATGCGCCGGTGGCAAGGTTGTCGATCGACGGCGCGCGGGCGTGGCTGCCGCGCATGCAGGAAGCCGCCCGGGCGTTGGCGGGAACGTACGAAGCGTCCGCCTAGTTCGGACGATTCAAGCGTCCGGGTCGTTCCTGGCCGCGCCGGCCTGCGCCCGCTCCTGGCGGCGGTTTCTCGCGCCTTCGATCTTGGCCAGCAGCGGCTGCTTCTTCTGAATGACGATTTCCAGATACCGGTCCCGCGGCAGGACGAGCCGCACCACGGTCGGCAACGCCTCGTAAGCGCGCTCCAGCACGTCCTTGACCATCGCGTCGTCCTTGAGCTTTTCGGCCGAGACGCTGAGCAAGCCATCGACCGTCACGCGCTCGATGGTCTGCCAATGCTGTTCCACCAGCGCGCTGCCCTTTTCGGCGGTGGCGCCCGCCAGT
The DNA here is from genome assembly GCA_023432075.1 of Pseudomonadota bacterium. GTDB lineage: Bacteria > Pseudomonadota > Gammaproteobacteria > Burkholderiales > Burkholderiaceae_B > Achromobacter. The sequence continues at coordinate 5,205 of JAEYVD010000644.1, forward strand.
TCGCGGCCCTTTTCGGCGGTGGCCCCGGCCAGTTCGCGACCTTTCACCGCCGTGGCGCCCGCCAGCTCCAATCCCTTGGCGCGCGCGTTCGCGGCGGCATCGCCCAACTGGGCTTTTGAACTTTCCAGCGCTCCTGCCGTGCGGCTGGTCAGCGCGCGCGCCTTGACAGCCGCGCCTTCGGACAGCGCCTTGAACTTGTCGAACATGATCCACCCTGACGTCAGTTGGCGTTGATGATCGGGAACGGGCCCGCCCCGCAGCCGGCCACCCCGTCGGTAGATCATACCGACTCAGGCTTTACACTACGCCCAACTCAGCTTTTCTCCGATCTCTCACCGGATCCGCCCCCCGTGACCGACACCGCCTTCTCCTCCCTCGCCCTCCTTCCCCCGCTGCTCGAAAACCTGAAAACCCTGGGTTTCGAACAGATGACGCCGATCCAGGCGCAGGCGCTGCCGCTCATCCTGGACCGGCGCGACGTGATCGCCCAGGCCAAGACCGGCAGCGGCAAGACGGCGGCGTTCGGTCTGGGCGTGCTCCAGAATCTGGACGTGAACCGCCTGGTTCCGCAAGGGCTGGTGGTCAGCCCCACCCGCGAACTGGCCGACCAGGTCGCGCAAGAGCTGCGGCGGCTGGCGCGCCTGATTCCCAACGTGAAGATCCTGACGCTATGCGGCGGCGCCGCGGCGCGGCCGCAGGCCGAGTCGCTGGCCCGCGGCACGCACCTTGTGGTCGGCACGCCCGGCCGCATCCAGGACCACCTGGAACGCGGCAGCCTGGACCTCTCGGGCCTGAACACGCTGGTCCTGGACGAAGCCGACCGGATGGTGGACATGGGCTTTTATGACGACATCGTCGCCATTGCCTCGCATTGCCCCACCAAGCGCCAGACGCTGCTGTTCTCGGCCACCTATCCCGACAACATCCGCAAGCTCAGCGCGCGTTTCCTGCGCAATCCCGCCGAGGTCAAGGTCGAGGCGCAGCACGACGCCAGCCGCATCGAGCAGATCTTCTACGAGATCGACGAAGGCGAACGCCTGGACGCGGTGGCCAAGCTGCTGGCGCATTTCCGTCCCGCTTCCACGCTGGCCTTTTGCAACACCAAGATCCGCAGCCATGACCTGGTGGAACGCCTGCAAGCCGAAGGCATCAGCGCCCAGGCGCTCAATGGCGACCTGGAGCAGCGCGAGCGCGACGAAATCCTGATCCAGTTCGCCAACCAGAGCTGCGCCGTGCTGGTGGCCACCGATGTGGCCGCGCGCGGGCTGGACATCCAGAACCTGGGCGCCGTCATCAACGTGGACGTCACCAAGGACACCGAAGTCCACGTTCACCGCATCGGCCGCAGCGGCCGGGGCGACCAGAAGGGCCTGGCGCTCAGCCTGTGTTCGCCCGAGGAAATGCGCTGGGCCACCCTGATCGAGCAGTACCAGGGCTCGCCGCTGAAATGGGGCGACCTCAAATCGCTACGCCCCAAGGCCGACCGCCCGTTGCGCGCGCCCATGATCACGCTGAGCATCCAGGGCGGCAAGAAGGACAAGCTGCGCCCCGGCGACCTGCTGGGCGCGCTGACCGGCGACGGCGGCCTGACGTTCGAGCAGGTCGGCAAGATCAACATCACCGAATTCACGTCGTACGTGGCGCTGGACCGCCAGATCGCCAAGCAGGCGTTCTCCCGGATCTCCAATAGCAACATCAAGGGCCGCCGGTTCCGGATGCGCTTCCTGGAAGAATTCTGATCCAGCAGGGCTGGCGGCAGGCTCGCGCGGCAAAGCTTGTAGGTTTCGCACCGGCTTTGCCATAATGGCGCCGCCTGCACGCCGGTATGCTGGTTTTTTCGAAAGGCACGGCGGGCGCGGAACCAAAGGCAAGCAGTGGGCTCCAACCTGCCCACTGTCCCCCTTAACCATCAAAAGAGAAACTCACCATGATCAAGTCCGATGACACCGGCAAGCTGATCCTGCGCCTGACCCTCGGTATCCTGATTCTGCTCCACGGCCTGTTCAAACTGACCGGCGGCGGCGTCGGCGGCATCAGCGGCATGCTGTCCTCGCATGGCCTGCCCGGCTTCCTGGCCTACGGCGTGTACATTGGCGAAATCGTCGCTCCCGTCCTGCTGATCATCGGCGTCTACACCCGTCTGGGCGGTCTGATCATCGCCATCAACATGGTCGTCGCGATCCTGCTCGCCCACAGCGGCAGTCTTGCCAGCATGACCAACAACGGCGGCTGGGCGCTGGAACTGCAAGGCATGTACCTCTTCACCGGCCTGGCGATCGCGCTCATGGGCGCCGGCCGATTCAGCCTGGCTGGCTCCGGCGGCCGCTGGAACTGACCCGCCTGCCCCGTCCGCCGCGCCACGCGGCGGGCACGCAGGGCAACCTCCAAGGGACCGCGCCTCGCGGTCCCTTTCTTTTTGCGACGTCTATGTCGCGTCCCCGCAGACATTGATACGAACGTCATCGACCGTCACGCAAGCGCAAACATCCGTCACGTGAAAGCTGTTTCGGAACGATTACAGTCCCCGAACTTGGTCCCGCCGCCATGGCCTAATTTGCATGAGCGCAATGAAGGCACATGTCGCGCCTTGCGCCAGGCGGGAGCCGGATGATGAAAAAGACTTTGTTGTTGATGGTGGCGATGACTAGCGCCTTGAGCGGCTGTGTGGTCGTCCCGGCGCGGCCAGCGTATTACCGGCCCGCTCCGGTCTACTACACGCCGCATTACTACTATTACCCGGCGTACCCCGCCCCGCATTATTACTATCGCGGCTATTGACCGTCGGATCTGCTGCGCCAAGGACATCCTCATGAGCCCTTCCTTCCAGATCGCCCGCTTGCGGCCGCTGGCCACCGCAGCCCTCCTGGCGGCCAGCGCGGCCGCCCCCGTGCTGGCCACCGCGCAGAACGTCTACTCGACGCAGCAGGTTCCGGTGCCTTCTGCGTATCAACCCGCAAATCAGCCGGCCTATCAACCCGGGTATGACGACGGCGATCCCGCCAACGCGAACCTTGCGCTCGTCGACCGCAGTCCCGAGCCGCCGCCCCCCCTGCCGGTCTACGTGCAGCCGCCCGCCCCGGCCGACGGCTATCTGTGGGTGCCCGGCTACTGGAGCCTCAACCGTTATGGCTTTTTCTGGGTGCCCGGCGCCTGGGTGCTGGCGCCGTACCAGGGCGCCCTCTGGACGCCCGGTTACTGGGGTTTTTCCAATGGCGTGTACCTCTGGAATCCGGGCTACTGGGGGCCCCACGTGGGTTTTTACGGCGGCATCAACTACGGCTTTGGCTATACGGGCCTGGGCTACGTGGGCGGCTACTGGAAACGCGACCGCTTCTACTACAACCGGTCCGTCACGAACGTGAACATCACCCGCGTGACCAACGTCTATAACCGCAACATCGTCGTCAACAACGTGGACAACCGCCGCGTCAGCTACCACGGCGGGCCGCAAGGCGTGCGCCGCAATGCGGACCCGCGCGAGCTGGCCGCGCGCAATGACCGCCACGCGGGCCCCACGGACGCACAGCGCGCCTACGTACGCGACGCGGGCGGCAACCGCGCGCAGTTCTATGACAACAACAAGGGCAAGCCGCCCCAGGCGTATGTGGATCACCCGAACAACGCCAGGCCGGGCCGGGACGGCCGCCCGCAAGGCAACAACCCGTCCGCACCGCCGGGGGCGCCGCTGGCCGACGATCGAGGACGCGACGGCCGCCCCGGCGGCCCGCGCCCGCGCGACCCGGCCGCGCAGCAGGACCGCCTGCAGCAAGAGCGCCAGCAGCAGGTTCGCGACCAGCAGGCGCGCGATCAGTTGAGAAACGATCAGCAGCGCCAACAGCAGGCTCGCGAGCAGCAAACCCGTGACCAGCAGTTGCGCGACCGCCAGCAGAACGACGCGCAGGCCCAGCAGCAATTGCGCCAGCAGCAGATGCGTGACCAGCAGGCGCGCCAGCAGCAGCAACGCGAGCAGCAGAACCAGCAGGATCTGCGCGACCGCCGGCAACAGGATCAACAGGCCCGCCAGCAGCGAGAACGCGACGATCAGGCGCACCAAATGGCGCGCGACCGTCAAGAGCACGAACAACAGGCGCGCCAGAACCGCCAACAACAGCAACGCGATCAGCAGGCGCAGCAGGCCCGCCAACAGCAGCAGCAGCAGCAACAACAACGGCAACAACGCGATCAGCAGCAGGCCCGCCAGCAACAGCAGCGCGACCAGCAGGCGCAGCAGGCCCGCCAACAGCAACAGC
>JAEYVD010000526.1 GCA_023432075.1 Pseudomonadota bacterium
CAGGTTCCAGAGCTTTTCGCTTTCGGCGCCAAACAGGATCACGGCGCGCGAGCTTTGCGAGTTGAAGGACGACGGGCTGTGCTTGATCGCTTCCTGGATCAGCGTGGTCAGTTCTTCCTTGGAGGCCGACAGGTTGCGGCCCAGCGAATACTGCGTGCGGCGCTGCTTGAGCGCTTCGAGATATGCGTTGCTCATGTTTTGACCTTTCGACCAGTAGATAGAGATGACGATGGGAGGCATTCTACCGGCTGGACCATGACGCGAATACCCGTTCAACCGCACTTCGGCTGGAACAAACTGTTCCACTGGTGAGGTCAAACGGGTGGGATCGGTGCGTGGGGACGGCCAATGATTGGACTTGCCGCCCCGCAAATCCTCAGTCGGCGCGGAACCCGGTCGCCTTCACCACCTCGCTCCAGCGCTTGGATTCGGCGGTCAGCAGCGCCTGCAGGGCCTGCCGGTCCGAACCCACGACCACGAAGCCGGCCTCGCCCAGCGTCTTCACGGCGGCGGGCTGGCGCAGCGCGGCCGCGCTGTCGGCCTGAAGGCGGGTCAGCACGGCGTCGGGCGTGCCGGCCGGGGCGAACAGTGCAAACCAGGCGCCGAAGTTGACCGCCGGCAAGCCGCGCTCGGCAAAGGTGGGCACATCGGCCAGGGCCTGGGTGCGTTGCGCGCCCGTCGTGGCCAGCGCGCGCAGCTTGCCGCCCTGGACCTGGGGCGCGGCCAGCGCGGTCGTCACGAAGGCCGCCTGCACGCCGCCGGACACCAGCCCGGAGACGGCATCGCCCGTCGAACGGTAGTGGATGGCTTCGATTTTCAGGCCGGCCTCGCGTGCAAAGAGCTCGGCGCCGAAATGGCCCGGCGTGCCCGCGCCGAAGGTGGCGAAGTTCAGGCGATCCGGCGCCTTTTTCGCGGCGTCGATGAATGCCGCCAGGTCCTTGTAGGGCGACGTGGCCGGCACGACCAGCACGAAGTCGGCGCGCACCACCTCGGAAATCGGGGCGAAATCGCGCGGCGGATCGTAATTCAGATTGCGGTACGTGGCGGGCGAAATGCTGATCGACCCGACCTCGCCCAGCAGCAGGGTCTGGCCGTCGGCCGGACTGCGCGCGACGGTCTGCGCGGCGATCTGCCCGCCCGCGCCCACCTTGTTTTCCACCACCACGCTTTCGCCCAGCAGCGGCCCCATGTGCTGGGACAGGGTGCGCGCCACGATATCGGGCCCGGTGCCGGGCGGAAAGCCCACGTTCAGGCGCACCGGCCCATTGGGAAATTGCGCGGCCGCGGCAAGCGGCACGGACAGCAGTAAGCCGCCCAACAGGCGGCGCAGCATCGTTTGCATGGTTGTCTCCTGGTTTTTTTAATGCCGCGGCGGCTGCCGCGGGGTCAGCAAATGCGATAGAAGCGCAGCTCGACGCGGTCGGGATACCGTGCGCCGGTGCCAATGAAAAGGCTTTCGTTCATCCAGCCCAGCGTGGGCGAGGACGTCTCGAAACGGGGATAGCTGCGAAAGTAGATACGCGCCGGATCGACGGCCTCGCCGCGCGCCAGCCGCGCAATGTCCTCGGCGCTGCCCGTGCGGATGCCGGTGTTTTCGACGTACACACGTTCGCCCGCGGGCGTCTCGATGACGTAGCGCGCGTGGATGTCCGTGAAGGTGGCGGACCGGATGATCTGGAAGTCCGCGCCGCCGGGCAGCACCTTGCCCGACAGGCGCGGTCCCTGGACCGTGCCGCCGGTGATGGGGATCACGCGGCGGCGCCCCTGCGGCGTATCGCCCACTTCCTGTGGCGCGCCCACGTCGACCAGGACGGTGGCCACGTGTTCCAGCCTGGGGGCCTGCGTGTCGTTCATGGCATCGGCGCCGCTCATGGCTTTTCTCCGCGGGCAAGGCGCAGCGCCGCCGGGTCAAAGCCCGCAAGCTGCTTGTAGCGCAGCGACACCGCCGCCAGCTCGTCGCCCGAAATCACGTCGTTGATGTTCGCGAACCCCGCGGGCGCGCGTTCTTCGGCCATCTGCATCACCTGCTCGGGGCCGTTCAGGCGGTTGCGCAGCACGATGCCCGCGGTACGCGGCAGGCGTTCGGCTTCGTACTCCAGCAACGCGATCTCGGCCGAGCGCGCCTTGCCGCGCACGGCCTGATCGAGCCAGTCGGCCAGGCAGCGCGCGTCCAGGATGGCCTGGGCCGATCCATTGGAGCCGATGGGGTACATCGGGTGCGCCGCGTCGCCCAGCAGCGTGAAGCGTCCGCGCGTCCAGCGCGGCAAGGGGTCGCGATCCACCAGCGGAAATTCGTAGATCGCCTCGGCGCCGTCGATGATGGCCGGGATATCGATCCAGTCCCAGCGCCAGTCGGCAAAGCGATCCGCGAAGACGGACTTGTCGACCTTGCGGTTCCAGTCGGTGGCGGGCAGTTCCGCGCCCGGAATGGACAGCTCGGCGATCCAGTTGATAAGCGAGCGGCCTTGGCGGCGCAGCGGTTCCGAAATCGGGTAGCAGACGAACTTCTGGTCCTGATGCCCCGCCATGAACATGCTGCGCCCGTCCAGATACGGCGGCGCCTCGGTCACCGCGCGCCACAACATGCGTCCGGAGAACCGGGGTTCGTCCCCCACGGGATGGAGCTGGCGGCGCAGCGCGGAATGAATGCCGTCGGCGCCGACCAGGATGTCGCCCTGCACGGTGTGCATCGCGTTGTCCGCGCGGCTGCGGAACTGCGCCTGCACACCGTCCGCGTCCTGGGTGGCGGATTCCAGCACCATGCCGGGGACGATGGCATCTGGCCCCAGGCGCTCGCGCACGGCCTGTGCAAGCAGCATCTGGAACTCACCGCGATGCACCGAGAACTGCGGCAGCGGATAGCCGGCCTCGCGGCCGCGCGGCTCGCGCCAGATCGGCTGGCCCAGCTTGTTGTAGTAGTGAAGCTGCGAGGTCTCGATGGCGCGTTCGGCCAGCGCTGGCATCAGACCCAGCTGTTCGATCTCGCTGACGGCATGCGGCAGCAGGTTGATGCCGACGCCGAGCGGGCGCAGTTCCTGCGCGCTTTCATAAATGCGGCAGCCGATGCCGCGCCGGTGCAGCATCAGCGCGAGAGTCAGCCCGCCGATACCCGCGCCGGCAATGACGATTTGCATGTCTACTCCTGGTCTTATTTGTTATGCAACATAACAAAATAGACCGGCGTTTCGCACGAGGGATTTCCCGCAATCCGGTGGCGCGGCGACAATGCCTGCATTAGTGTTGAGGCCCCGTCCGCAATCCGCCCCCATGTCCAGAGCATCCGTCCAACGCCCTCGCCGCCCCGCGGCCCGTGGCGAACACTTCGATCCGCACGTGCCCGGCGTTCAGTACGGCGCGCTGGACGACCTGGTCGGTTACGCGATCCGGCGCGCGCAGATCCTGATCTACGAGGACTTCCTGGCCGCGCTGGCGCCGTGGGACATCACGCCGCAGCGGTACTCGGCGTTGACGCTGATCGCCGCGAACGAAAGCCTCAAGCTCACCGACCTGGCCCGCATCCTGGGCATTGCGCGGTCGGGCGCGGTGCAGATCGTGAACCAGCTGCAGGACCTGGGCTACGTGGAACGCCAGGAGGCCGAGCGCGACCGGCGCGCCTACGCGCTGGCCATGACGCAGACCGGCCACGATGCGCTGGCCGCCATCACCGAGGCCGTGCAGGCTCACGACGCGCGCATCAGCGCCAACCTGGGCGCGGCAGAGCGGCGCAAGCTGATCGGCTTGCTGGGCAAGCTGGGCTGACGCGTCCGCCGGCATCGCGCGCCGGCCCCCGATTCGCGCATCCGCGCGCCCCAGTCCGCGCGCCCCATTGCGTACTTTCTGCCCCGATGCGGGCATTCCCCTATTACCCCCGCCGCGTCAAAAAACTATCGTATTCGAGAATTATCAGATAAGAGAATTCTCGCTTCCGACAAAATGATTGCTGAAACCCTATACGATTTTGCCGTGATCGGCGCGGGCATCGCCGGCGCCTCCGTGGCCTACCGCTTGAGCGCCTCGGCGTCCGTGGCGGTGCTGGAACGCGAGTCCCAACCCGGTTATCACTCCACCGGCCGATCCGCGGCCATGTTCATGGAGACCTACGGCACCACGCAGATCAAGGCGCTTACGCGCGCCAGCCGCGCGTTCTACGAGCATCCGCCGGAAGGCTTTTGCGAGCATCCGCTGCTCAGCCCCCGCGGCGTGCTGTACATCGGAACGCCGGAACAGAAGGACCTGCTGCAGGAAGCCTTCGAAGACTTCCATCGCCAGTCGCCCAATGTCACCCTCATCGACGCCAGCCAGGCCGTCAAGCGCGTGCCCTGCCTGCGCGAAGACCAACTGTGCGGCGCGATCGAGGAACCGGATGCGCGCGACATCGATGTGCATTCGCTGCACCAGGGTTTTCTGCGCGGCATGAGCCGCCAGGGCGCCGTGCTGCACAACAGCGCCGAACTGGTGGGCGCCGCTTTCGAGAACGATGTCTGGACGCTGACCCTGGCCGATGGCAGGCAGATCCGCGCGCGGGCCGTCGTCAACGCCGCGGGCGCCTGGGCCGACCACACGGCCAGCTTGTGCGGCGCCGCCCCCGTCGGCTTGCAGCCGTGCCGCCGCACCGCGTTCACCTTCAGTGGCCCGGAAGACGTCGATTTCTCGCACTGGCCCGCGGTAGTGGGCGTAGACGAAAGCTACTACTTCAAGCCCGACGCGGGGCAGTTGCTGGGCTCGCCCGCCAATGCCGATCCGGTCGACGCGCACGACGTGGTGCCCGAGGAACTGGATGTCGCCACCGGCATCTACCGCATCGAAACCGCCACGTCGCTGACCATCCGCCGCCCGAAGCACACCTGGGCCGGCCTGCGCTCGTTCGTGCGCGACGGTGACTTCGTGGTGGGCTGGGACGCGGCCACGCCGGCGTTCTTCTGGCTGGCGGCGCAAGGCGGCTACGGCATCCAGACCGCGGCGGCCACGTCCGAGCTGGCGGCCGCATTGCTGACGCACCAGCCCATTCCCGACCACCTGCAGGCGCACGGCGTCAATGCCGACGCCGTGCGGCCCGAGCGCCTGCGCTGACCCTGTTGCCTACGACACCGAGATTGCCCAAATGACCGCCATTACCCGCTACCCCAGCACCCTGCCCCTGCCTTTCTCGCGCGCCACCCAGGCGGGCGGTTTCCTGTTCTTGTCCGGCCAGATCCCGATGGATGCCGCCGGCCAGGTGGTGCGCGGCGACGTCGCCACCCAGACACATGCCGCCATCGAGCGCATCAAGGAAACCCTGGCCTTGGCCGGCGCAAGCCTGAAAGACGTGGTGCGCGTGACCGTGTGGCTGACCGACCTGGCGCATTTCGCCCAGTTCAACGAGGCCTACCGCAGCCATTTTTCTTCCGATTTCCCCTCGCGCTCCACCGTGGAGGCCAAGCTGGCCATGGACGTGGACGTCGAGATCGAAGTGCAGGCGTGGCTGGGCGATGTCCAGCCCAAGGCGCCTGCCGCCTGAACGCTGTCCCGTTCGATTGCATGACACCGCCAGGCGCAGCGCCTGGCGGGGCGACACCCCCAAGCGCGCGCCCCGATGCCCGCGCCCTAAAGCCCCACTTTTTGCGCGGAGCGTCATTCATGAAGATCTTTTCCGGGTCCCTGGCGACCGAGACGAACACCTTTTCTCCCATTCCGACCGGCCTGGCGTCCTACCGGGCGCGCGGCTACTTTCCGGCCGGCCAGCATCCGGACCGCATGCAGATGTTCTCGGGACCCCTGTGGGCGGCGCGCCAGCGTGCCGCGGGCAAGGATTGGACCCTCATCGAAGGGCTGACAGCCGGCGCGACGCCGGCCGGCATCACGACCCGACACGCCTACGAGACGCTGCGCGACGAACTGCTGGACGATCTGCGCCGCGCGGGCAAGGTCGATATCGCCCTCTTTGGCCTGCACGGCGCGATGGTCGCCGACGGCTATGACGACTGCGAAGGCGACCTGCTGCGCCGCGCGCGCGAGATCGTGGGCCCCGATACCGTGATCGGCGCGGAGCTCGACCCGCACTGCCACCTGACGGATGCGATGGTCCAGAGCGCCGACTTCCTGG
>JAEYVD010000692.1 GCA_023432075.1 Pseudomonadota bacterium
GCACGGTTTCCGCCGTCATGCCGCAGCCCGTGTCGGAGACGCGCAGCAGCACGTGATCGCCGGCTTGCAGGCCTCGTTCGCGCGCGGCGTCGGCGTCCAGGGTGACGTTGCGCGTTTCGATGCGCAAAATGCCGGACGCGGCCAAGGCGTCGCGCGCGTTCAGGCACAGGTTCAGGAGCGCGTTCTCGAGCTGGTGCGAGTCGACCCAGACGGGCCACAACCGGGGCGCGCAGTCCATCTGCAGCGTGACCGCGGACCCGGCGCTGCGCGTGATCAGCGCTTCCATGCCGGCGATGACGCCGTTGATATCCACCACCGTGCGCTCGAGCGGGTGGGTGCGCGAGAAGGTCAGCAGGCGCCGCGTCAGGACGGCCGCCTTTTCGGCGCCGCTTTTTGCCACGGCGATGTGGCGGCCGAGGTCATCGGTGTGGCCGCGCGCAAGACGTTGCGAAAGCAGTTCCAGACTGCCTGAAATCCCCGTCAGCAGGTTGTTGAAGTCGTGCGCGACGCCGCCCGTCATCTGGCCGATGGCTTCCATTTTCTGGCTTTGCCGCAGGGCCTCTTCCGTCAGGCGCAGCGCATCGGCCTGGGCCTTTTCGGCGCCGACCCGCGCGGTGGTCTCGATGACGGTGTCGATCATGCCGACGACCTTGCCATGCTCGTCGTACACCGGGCTATAGCAGAACGTGAAGTGCGCCAACTCCAGGCGGCCGTACCGCTCTAGCTCGACGGGATAGTCCTCGATGAAGGTGGCCTCGCCGGCGAAGGCGCGATCGGCGATGGGGCCGATCTGGAACCAGGCTTCGCGCCAGATATCACTGAACGGGCGGCCCAATGGGTTGGGCTTGGCGCCCAGGATGGGCACGAAGGCGTCGTTGTAGATGGAGATCAGGTCCGGGCCCCACACCAGACAGGACGGGAATCGGGACGACAGCACCATGCTGACGGCGATGCGCAGGGAGGGGGGCCAGGCGGAGAGGGGGCCGAGCGGCGTGGCCGACCAGTCATGGCTGGCGACCCGTGCGCCCATTTGCCCGCCGCTGGCAAGGAACAGAGGCATGGACGGGACGTTCGGCATGGCACTCGTGGCTGTGGCGGGAAGGTGTCCGATTCTATCGCACCCCTTCGAAGCGTGCGTGGGGGGGCGCTGCTCGTATAGAATAAAAACTATTCTTATTTGCATGAAGCCGAGGTGCGCCTTGCCTGCGCCGCTAGTTCCAATCGCCGACAACGTCACGAACCTCTATCGCGAACACCACGGATGGCTTTCGGCATGGCTGCGCAAGAAGCTGGGCAGTTCCTTCGACGCCGCGGACCTGGCGCACGACACGTTCGTGCGGTTGATGGCCGGGCGCCGCAGGGATGAAACCGGCGCCGAGCCGCGCGCGCTGCTGGCGCATATCGCCAAGGGTCTGGTGGCGGACCACTGGCGCCGCCGTGCGGTCGAAGACGCCTACCTGGCCGCCGTCGCGCAAGTGCCCCCGGCCGAAGCGCCCTCGCCGGAGGCGCGCGCATTGATCCTGGAAACGTTGCATGCCATCGACGCCGCCCTGCATGCGCTGCCGTCCCGTACACGGGAAGTCTTCCTGCTGTCGCAGTTCGACGGCATCGGCTATGACGAGATCGCCCGTCAGCTTCGCGTGTCGCTGTCGACCGTGAAACGCCATATGCAGGCTGCTTTTGCCGCCTGCCTGATCGCCTACCAAACGGATGCGGCATGAACGCGGTCATCGACCCCGCCATCCTGCACGAAGCGGCCGGCTGGCTCGTGCGCATGCAGTCCGAGACGCTATCGGCGGCGGATATCGCGGCGCTGGACCGGTGGCGGGCGCGCAGCGCGGATCACGAAGCCGCGTGGCAACGCGCCGAGACGATGTTGCGCGGCTTTGGCCAGGTGCCGCCGCACGTCGGCGGACAAGCGCTGCGCCAGGCGCACCGCGCCACGCGCCGGCAGGCCGTGCGGATACTGACGGGGTTGCTGGTGCTGGGACCGGCGGCGTGGATGGGCGCGCGCGAGCTGCCCTGGCGCGAATGGCGCGCGGACCTGCGCACGGCCACCGGCGAGCAGCGCCGCGTCGCGCTGGCCGACGGCACGCAACTGGTGCTGAACACGGCCAGCGCCGTGGACGTCGACTACACCTCCGCCCAACGCGTGCTGTGGCTGCGCGTGGGAGAGATCCTGCTGACCACGGGGCATGATCCGGCGCCGGCGCCGCGCCCCTTTCTTGTGCAGACGACGCAGGGGGTGCTGCGTGCGCTGGGAACGCGCTTCATGGTGCGCGACGAGGGCGCCCGCATCCGCGTGGCGGTGTACGAGGGCGCGGTTGAGGTCCGGCCCGCCCGGGAAGGCGCACCCCCGTTGGTGCTGGCGGCGGGCGAACAGACCGTGTTTTCCGCCGTGGGGGCCGCCGCGCCGGTCCCCGCCGATCCGCTGGCGGCGGCGTGGGCGGACGGGATGCTGGCCGCGCGCAACTGGAGGCTGGCCGATCTGGTGGCCGAGCTGAGCCGCTACCGCCACGGCGTGCTGCGTTGCGATCCCGCGGTGGCCGGGCTGCGGGTGTCGGGGGCGTTCCCATTGAACGACATCGACGCCAGCCTGCGCCTGCTGGAAAGGACGCTGCCGGTGAGGGTGAGCCGGGTGACGCCGTGGTGGACCACCGTTACGCGAGCGGCCGTTACACATTAATCGCCGATCGGCTGACACTTTTTTCCGCTTCGTCCGGTGTACCGGGTGAACCGCCGCGACATGCGCGCCACCCCCATACCCACGAAGGATCGCTCGATGGTTTCCCGAATCTCCCGTCCGCCCCGCCTGCCGCGCGGCCTTGCCGTTCTATCGCCCGCGGCGTCTCGGGTGCTGGCCGCCAGCCTCGGGCTGGCGCTGCTTACGGCCACGGGAACCCCCGCGCCGGCGTACGCGGCCGAGCCCGCCGTTGCCGCCGCGCGCAAGTCCTATGCCATCGGTGCGGGCCCGCTGGGCGATGTGCTGGCGCAGTTTGCCGCCACCGCGGGCGTGCCGCTGTCGTTCGATCCCGCCCTGGTGGCGGGCCTGCATAGCGACGGCCTGCAGGGCGCGTACACCGTGCGCGAGGGGTTTGCCCGCCTGCTGTCGGGGTCGGGCTACGCCCTGTCGGAACAGGGCGGCGGCGCATATTCGCTGCGCAAGCTGCCCGCGGCCGCCGGCGATACCACCGTCCTGCCCACGGTGACCGTGGATGGGACGGGCCTGAGCCCGTCCGCGCTGCCGGCCGAATTTGCCGGCGGCCAGGTGGCGCGCGGGGCGCGGCTGGGTCTTCTGGGCAATCGCGACGTGATGGACACGCCGTTCAACGTCACCAGCTATACGTCGGAATTGCTGGAAAACCGCCAGGCCGTGACGCTGGCCGACGCACTGACCGTCGAACCGTCGGTGCGCTTTACCGGCCAGATCGGCGGCGTGACCGACTCGTTCTACATCCGGGGCTTTCCGATCGGAGAAGGCAACCTCGGTGAAATCGCCTTCGACGGCGTCTACGGCGTGGCGCCCAACTATCACGTCTTCACCGACTACATCGAACGGGTGGAAGTGCTGAAAGGGCCCGCGGCGCTGCTCTACGGCATGTCGCCCAACAGCGGCGTGGGCGGCGTGATCAACATGGTGCCCAAGCGCTCGCTGCCCGAAGACCTGACCCGCGTGTCCGCCGATTACGTCGGCGACTCGCAGTTCGGCGCCCGGGTGGACCTGAGCCGCCGGTTTGGTGACGCGGGCGAGTGGGGCGTGCGGGTCAACGGCATGCAACGGCAAGGCGATACGCCGCTGGACAACATGACCTCGCGTACGACCATCGGCGCGCTGTCGCTGGATTACCAGGGCGAACGGCTGCGTGCCTCGCTGGACCTGCTGACGCAGCACGAGAAGATCGACGCCCCGACGCGGCCGTTCCTGGTGGCGCCCGGGATTGCCGTGCCCCGCGCGGCGGACGGCCGCCGCAACGCCACGCAGCCGTGGGGCTGGTGGAAGTCCGACGGCCAGTCGGCGCTCTTGCGCGTGGAGTACGACATCAGCGACAGGCTGACCGTCTTTGCGGACGCGGGCGGTTCGGACACCTCGGTCTCTCGCCTGTCGGACCAGACGCCCACCATCGTGAACGAGGCCGGCGACACGGTGGTGACGCCCAACAACTTCCGCTTCAAGGTCGACCGAAGCACCTACAACGCCGGGTTGCGCGCCAATCTGGACACGGGGCCGGTGCGCCACACCGTGAGCTTCATGGGCAGCCTGTACAGCGACCGCAACCTGCAGGCCAGCGTGAGCGGCACGCCGCTCACGTCCAACATCTACCGTCCGATCACCCGTCCCGAGCAGCATATTCCCGCCCCGGCCAACGTGCCCAAGGTGTCCTCGTCCGACCTGTCCGGGCTGGCGCTGGCCGACACGCTCAGCATTCTTGACGAGCGCGCGCAGTTGACGCTGGGCCTGCGCCACCAGCGCATCGAGTCGCGCAACTTCAACGGCGCGACGGGCGTGCGCACGGTCAGCTACGACGAAAGCGCGACCACGCCGCTGGCGGGCCTGGTCATCAAGCCCTGGCACAACGTGTCGCTCTACGCCAACTACATCGAAGGCCTGAGCAAGGGCGACGTGGCGCCCGCCACCGCCATCAATGCGGGAGAGGTGTTCAAGCCCTACAAGGCAAAGCAGAAGGAAGTGGGCGTCAAGGTGGAGCTGGACAGCGCGATGGTGACGCTGAGCGCCTTCGAGATCACCAAGCCCAGCGGGCAGCTCACGAACGGGGTATACGCCGCCGACAGCGAGCAGCGCAATCGCGGGCTGGAGTTGAATGTGTCCGGCGAGCCGATGCGCGGCCTGCGTCTCTTGGGCGGCGTGACGCTGCTGGATGCCGAGCTGACGCGCACCAGCAGCGCGGCCACGCAGGGCAACCGGCCGGTGGGCGTGCCGACCGTCGCGGTCAATCTGGGCGCCGAGTGGGACACGCCGTGGGTGACCGGGCTGACCTTGACGGGCGGCATGGTCTATACCGGCCGCGAATACATCAACCAGGCCAACACGCAATCCGTGCCGTCTTGGACGACGTTCGACCTGGGGGCGCGCTATGCCCTGAAGGTGCAGGGCCGGGATGTCACGCTGCGCGCCAATGTCGTCAACGTGTTCAACCGCGCGTACTGGTCGGGCGTGGCCTCGTACGGCACCATTTCGCAAGGCGTGCCGCGCACCGTGATGCTGTCGGCCTCGATGGACTTCTAAGCGCCGGCGAACACCATGCACACCGGGCTGCCAATGGGCAGCGCGTAGTCGTCA
The DNA here is from genome assembly GCA_023432075.1 of Pseudomonadota bacterium. Lineage (GTDB taxonomy): Bacteria > Pseudomonadota > Gammaproteobacteria > Burkholderiales > Burkholderiaceae_B > Achromobacter. The sequence continues at coordinate 5,300 of JAEYVD010000692.1, forward strand.
TGCGTCAGCGTGCCGCTGGCCGGATCGACGCGAAAACGCTGCAGCGTATCGGTGTCCTCGTTCAGCGCGAACAGGAACCGGCCATCGGGCGACAGCGTAAAAAAGCGCGGCGTGCGGCCGTGGGTGGGGGTGTGCTGCACGGGCGACAGCCGTCCGCTGGCCGGATCCACGCCGAAGACCGCGATGGTGTCGTCGCCCCGGTTCGACGCATAGAGATGCCGCCCGCCCGCGCCGAGTGCGATGCCGGCGGCGCGGCTGTTGCCGGTGTAGGTGTCGGGCAGGGTGGGCAGTACTTGAAAGGGTTGCAAGACGCCCGCCCGCACGGCGTACGCGGTGACGGTGTTGTCCAGTTCGTTGACGACATACAGCCATTGGCCGGCAGGATGAAAGACGGCGTGGCGCGGCCCTGCGCCCTCGCGCGTGGCCACGGCGCTGGCAGGCTGCGCGGCCACGCCGCGCGCGTCGGCCGGGTACAGAAAGACGCGGTCCAGTCCTTTGTCCGGCACGGCGACAAACTGGCCCGAGGGGTCGAGCACGTTGAAATGCGGCTTGGAAAACGGCTGTTCCTTGCGATGCGGGCCCGGCTCGCCGGCCAGCTGCACCGTCTGCGCCACGGCCTGCAACGCGCCGTCCGCCGCCACTGGCAGCACCGCCAGCGTGCCCGTCAGGTGGTTGGACACCATCAGGTAGCGGCCCGACGGACCCAACGCCAGATGCACGGGATTGCGGCCTTCGCAGGGCTGGGTATGCCACGGCGTCAGCGTGCCGTCGCGCGGATCGCGGTGCAGGGCGCTGACCTCGCTGCTGTCGCCGTGCACGGTGTAGAGCACGGCAAGGGTAGGGTGCGCCAGCAGATACGACGGGTTGTGCAACCCGCCCACGACCTGCTTGAGCGTCAGCGTTCCCGTGCCGGGCGCGTAGTCGTACACGCTGATGCCCTCGCCGCGGGCGTTGCGTTCCCGGGTGGTCCGGGAGCCAATATAGACATGCATGGCGCGAGCCTCTTTTCAGCAAGGTGAAAAACGCCGCGCCCCGCGCGGCCTACGAAGTCAGGAGGCCGCTGATGCGGGCCAGGTTGTCGAGCGTGCTGCGCAGATGGGCGGCCAGCGCGTCGGCCGCGTCGTCGTTGCGTTCGCGTTCCAGCAGGTCCAGGATGGCCAGGTGCTGGTCGCAATGCTGCTTGTAGCGGCTGCGGTCCTGCATCGAGCGGTAGGACAGTAAACGGCGCACTCGGTTGACGCGTTTGATGGTGTCGATGAAGAACGGATTGCCGGAGGCCTCCACCAGCGACTCGTGGAATCGCACCCCGCGATCGTGCAGCTGATCGGCCGTGTCGGTGGCGATGCCGCCGTCAAGCAGGTGCATTTCCGCGGCGCGGCAGCGCGCCAGCACGGATGGGTCGATACGAAAGCCGGGTTCGCGCAGCGCCGCCGGCTCCAGCGCCAGGCGCAGCCGGTAGGACTGCAGCAGGCTGTCGGGCGTGGTCATCATGGAAGAGAACTCCCACCCGTAGCCCGGCCGGCGCTGCGCCCAGCCTTCTTGCGAGATGCGGGCCAGCAGCGCCTGCGTCTGCGCCTGCGTAAGCGCGTAGCGCGTGCGCAGCAGCGCTTCGCTGCACTGCATGGGCAATTCGCCGCGCAGCAGTTCGTCGGCCAGCGTGAAGTACGTCTGCGTGACGATGTCGTCCGCCGACGGGGGCGTGATGTCCGCGGGGGCGTCGCCCGTCGCGTCGAAGTCGCGCAACAGGAAATACCCGCGGTTGGGCTTGCGCGCCACGACGCCGTGC
>JAEYVD010000801.1 GCA_023432075.1 Pseudomonadota bacterium
AGCCCCGCCTGGACTTCGTCGAGCCAGTCGGTCAAGAGCGTCTGCGGCCGCGCGTTCAGCGCGGGAAACGACCCCACGATGCCGCTCGTGCACTGGGCGATGACCAGCTTGGGGTTGGAGACGATGAACATCGGGGCGCTGATGACCGGCAGGGACATCTGGCCATACAAATCAGTCACGAGGGGATGGGGCATGGGGGCGTCGTCTCGTTGTTGGTTTTGGAGTATATTAATTACCTACCGACCGTCCGGTAATTAATTAATCTTTATTTAACGGCATGCGCGGAAGGGCTGTCAATGGAGGTTCGCCAGAACCTTTTCGGCCCCGCGCGGCCCCTGTCAAAGGCCGACATGGCGCTTACCGCCCCACCCGTACAGAAACGCGCCCGCGCCGGCAGGCCGCCCACGCTGGCCGCCCCGCGCGAACGCATCCTGGAAGAAGCCGCCAAGCTGTTCGCCCGCAGCGGCTACGACGGCAGCTCCATCTCGGACCTGGCCGCCGCCATCGGCGTGTCCAAGGCGGCCATCTATCACTATTACCCCACCAAGCAGGACATCTACGACGCCATCATCCTTCAGGTGCTGGAAGGCCTGACGCAGACCGTCGGCCGCGACGTGGCCGGCGCCGTGGGCGGCGTGGCCCGCCTGCGCGCGTTCATGGTGGGGCATGCCCGTTACTTCGAGCAGCATCATGCCCAATTCGTGACCATGCTGATCGGCTACTCGGGCATGGCGCTGTCCGAACGCGAAGACGCCGCCCGCCTGCGCGACAGCTACGAAAAGCTGTTGCGCGACGTGATCGCGCAAGGCGTGGCCGACGGCGCGTTCCGCGCGCTGGACGTGGCGGCCACGGGCCGTGCCGTGCTGTCGATGCTGAACTGGATGGTGCGCTGGTACAAGCCCGGGCAGGGCGACAGCGCCGAATCCATCGCCGACGGCTATTTCGATCTGCTGGTGGGCGGCATGCGTCCCTGAACGCGCCGTCATACCAACCCCCCGACCTGCATTCGCTCTAAGAGACTTTCCTCATGGCCCTGGACACTGAAACCCTGAACCTTTTGATCGACGCCGTCCGCCGCTTCGTGCACGAACGGCTGATTCCCGCCGAGGACGAACTGGCCGCCAGCGGCGAAGTGCCGCCGGACATCGTCAATGAAATGCGCGACCTGGGCCTGTTCGGCCTGTCCATCTCGCCGGACTTCGGCGGACTGGGCCTGACGATGGAAGAAGAGGTCCGCGTCGTGTTCGAACTGGGCCAGACCTCGCCCGCGTTCCGGTCGCTGGCCGGCACCAACATCGGCATTGGCTCGCAGGCCATCGTCCTGGCCGGCACCGACGAGCAGCGCGCCCGCTATCTGCCCAAGCTGGCCAGCGGCGAGCTGATCGGGTCGTTTGCCCTGACCGAGCCCGATGCGGGCTCCGACGCCATGTCGCTGCGCGTGTCCGCCGAGCGTGACGGCGACTTCTATGTGCTGAATGGCACCAAGCGCTACATCACCAATGCGCCCATCGCCGGGCTGTTCTCGGTCATGGCGCGCACGGCGCCCGAGCGCCGCGCCAACGCCATCTCTTGCTTCCTGGTCGAGGCCGGCACGCCGGGCCTCATCATCGGCAAGCCGGACAAGAAGATGGGCCAGGCCGGCGCGCTGACCAGCGACGTCGTGTTCGACAACTGCCGCGTGCCGGCCAGCGCCTTGCTTGGCGGCGAGGAAGGCAACGGCTTCCGGACCGCCATGCGCGTGCTGGACAAGGGCCGCCTGCACATTTCCGCGTTGTGCGTGGGCATTGCCGACCGCCTGCTGCGCGACGCCGTGAAGTACGCCACCGAGCGCAAGCAGTTCGGCCAGCCCATCGCCGAATTCCAGCTCATCCAGGCGATGATCGCCGACAGCCAGGCCGAACTCTACGCGGCCCGCTGCATGGTGCTGGATGCCGCCCGCATGCGTGACCGCGGCGAGAACACCACCATGCAGGCCGCCTGCTGCAAGCTCTTCTCCACGGAAATGGTGGGCCGCGTGGCAGACCGCGCCGTGCAGATCCACGGCGGGGCGGGCTACATGTCCGAGTACGCGGTGGAGCGCTTCTACCGCGACGTGCGCCTGTTCCGCATTTTTGAAGGCACGTCGCAGATCCAGCAATTGGTCATTGCGCGCGAGACCATCAAGGCCCATTCCTGATCTTTCCGCCGCCAGCTGTCCGGCCAACGCGTTCGAGAGGCTAATATCCAGTCTGACGAATGTTGATCGGAAGGCGGCCCCCGGCGGGCCGCCTTCTGGCATGACGGAATCCCAGTCCGCCTTGCGCCCCGGCGCGGGCGGGAAGTTCTCATTTCCCTTCTAGCGAAAAGATTACCGATGTCGCAACGTCCCGCTCCCCTAACCGGCATACGTGTGCTGGATCTGACCCGTGTGCTGGCGGGTCCCTGGTGCACCCAGAACCTCGCTGACCTTGGCGCCGAGGTCATCAAGATCGAACGGCCCGGCGCGGGCGACGATACGCGCGCCTGGGGGCCTCCGTACCTGAAGGACGAAGCGGGCCACGACACCACCGAGGCCGCGTATTACCTGTCGGCCAACCGCAACAAGATGTCGGTGGCGCTGGACATCGCCTCGCCGCGTGGTGCCGAACTGGTGCGCGAACTGGCCTTGCAGAGCGACATCCTGGTGGAAAACTTCAAGGTCGGCGGGCTTTCCAAATACGGCCTGGACTACGAGAGCCTGAAGGAACTGAATCCGCGCCTGATCTACTGCTCGATCACGGGCTTCGGCCAGACCGGCCCCTACGCCAGCCGTCCCGGCTATGACTTCATGATCCAGGGCATGGGCGGCCTGATGAGCATCACCGGCGAGCGCGACGACCTGCCCGGCGGCGGTCCGCAGAAGGCCGGCGTGGCCGTGGCCGACCTGATGACCGGCATGTATTCCACTGTAGGCATCCTGGCGGCGCTGCACGAGCGCGCCCGCAGCGGCCTGGGCCAGCACATCGACATGGCGCTGCTGGACTGCCAGGTTGCCATGCTGGCCAACCAGAACCTGAACTTCATGACCTCCGGCGTGGCCCCGCGCCGCGCCGGCAACGCGCACCAGAATTTGGTCCCGTACCAGGTGTTCGCGGCCAGCGACGGCCACCTCATCGTGGCGGTGGGCAACGACAGCCAGTTCCGCAACTACTGCGGCGCGATTGGCCTGCCCGAGCTGTCTGCCGACCCGCGTTTCGCCACCAACCCCCAGCGCGTGAAGAACCGCGAGGAACTGGTGCCGCTGCTGGCCGAGCGCATGGCCACCGGCGAGCGCGACCACTGGCTGGCCGCGCTGGAAGGCGTGGGCGTGCCGGCCGGTCCCATCAACACGCTGGACCAGGTCTACGAAGACCCGCACGTGCTGGCCCGCAACATGAAGCGCGAGCTGCCCCATCCGGCCGCCGGCACCGTGC
>JAEYVD010000561.1 GCA_023432075.1 Pseudomonadota bacterium
TCCAGCGTCATCGCGCCGCCGCATTCCTTGCTGAAGGCGGCGATGCGCTCGGCCAGTTCGCCTTCGTAGAAGTCGCGGCCCTTGGATTCGGCGATGCGGCGCAGCGTGTTGGCGGCGTCGGGGAAGCGGAAGTGCTCGCCGACCTTGGGCGCGCGGCCTTCGGGCAGGAAGGCCTGGGCATAGCCGGGCTGCGACTTCAGTTCCTCGGCGGCGGCGGCCCACTTGTGCGCCACGACGGGCGGCACGGCGTAGCCGCGTTCGGCGATCTCGATGGCGGGTTCGAACAGTTGTTCGAACGGCAACTTGCCCAGCTTTTCATGCAGCGCGGCCCAGCCGGCCACCACGCCGGGAACCGTGACCGCGTCCCAGCCGCGCTTGGGCTGGATGGCCAGGCCATTGGCGTCCGTGCCGTACTTGCGCTTGAAGTATTCGGTGTTCCAGGCGGCGGGCGCGACGCCCGACGAGTTCAGGCCGTGCAGCTCCTTGCCGTCCCAGACGATGGCAAAGCAGTCGCCGCCGAGGCCGCAGGAAACCGGTTCGACCAGGACGATCGTGGCCGCGGCCGCGATGGCGGCGTCCACGGCGTTGCCGCCCTTGAGCAGCATGCGCAGCCCCGCCTGGGCAGCCAGCGGGTGCGACGTGGAGACCACGTTGCGGGCAAACAGCGGAATGCGGACGGAAGGATACGGGTTGGCCCAGTCGAAGGTTTTCATGTGGCGCGTCTCATAAGGTTAAGCGGGCGAAGTTACTCTCGTGCTTTAATTAAATCAATTTGATTTTTTGTTCCGTCATAAAAGAATTTTTTATGAGTACGATCCGCTTCATGCGCACGTTTCTGGCTGTCGCGCACCACGGTTCCTTCTCGGAAGCGGCCGAGCAGGTGGCCCTGACGCAGGCGGCCGTCAGCTTTCAGATGCGCTCGCTGGAAGCCGAGCTGGGGCGAGAACTTTTCGACCGCAGCGGGCGCCTGGCCATCCTGAACGCGGCCGGCCGCGAATTGCTTCCTGAAATCAAGCACTTGCTAGATTTATACGACAGACTGCGACGGCCGAACACCGCGCCCGGCGAATTGGCCGGGTCCGTGTCGGTGGGCAGCATCGTGTCCTGCATGGGGACGCTATCGAAGGTCATCTCGGGACTGAAAAAAGCCCACCCCAAGCTGGACGTGCGCATCCTGTCGGGCAAGGCCAGCGAGCTGGCGGGCAAGGTCGAGGACGGCGAGCTGGACGCGGCGTTTCTGGTGGAAGCCGGGCGCAAGATGGCCAGCACGCGCTGGACCGCACTCTATGAAGAACAGATGGTGGTGATCGCCCCGCGCTCGGCGGCCGGCAAGGACGCCCGCGAAGTGCTGGCGGGCAATCCGTTCTTGCGCTTTGACCGCACCCAGCGCACCGGGCTGCAGATCGACCGGCTGCTGCGCCGGATGGCGGTGCCGGTCAATGACTTCCTGGAACTGAACGCGATCGAGACGCTGGTGGAACTGGTGCGCCAGGAAGTCGGCGTGACGCTGCTGCCGCTGATCAACGGCGCGAACTGGCAGCACAGTCCGGAGCTGCGGATCTTCCGCCTGCCCGACGACCTGGGGCCGCTGTCCCGTTCCATTGGCATGCTGGAACGCCGCGAACACGCCCGCCAGGGCATCACGGCGGCGATCTGCGAGGCGTGCGCGCAGGCCTTCCGCGCACGCGAACCGCAGACCCCCGCGTGACGTTTACGTCGCCATGGCCGGATCGGTCACGGACGCCTTGCCGGTTTCGACGCGGCCGGCAAAGCGGCGCAGCCACGACGGATCCTCGGCCAGCCGCACCGTGAAGTCGTACCACGCGTGGCTGCCCGCCAGCGCCCAATGCTGCTCGACCTGCCCGCCCGCCGGGACCGTGAAGGTCCAGCGCTCGTGGTTGGCGTAATAGGCGTTGGGCGTGACTTCAAAGGTGCACGGGGTCTTGCCGGCGTTGATGAAGCTGACGTAGACGTCGCCGTTGGCGATGTCGTAGCAGACGCGGATCTCGGCATCCTGCTGCGCCGTGCGGTCATGCGCCACGTCGCCGGCGAAATGGCGGTGCCAGCCGTTGGGGCCCAGCACCCACAGGTCGTACTTGCCGCCGTCGGCCGCCGTGTCCCAGCTGCCTTCGAGCTGCTTGCCCGGTTCCACGGTGTATCGGCGCGGCAGGCGGTCCAGATGCAGGCGGTCATACACATGGAACACCGCGGCCTGCTTGCCGGTGTTCGAAAACACCAGCCACATGTTGCCGGTGCCAGGCTGGCTGCGGCCGCTGGTATGCAGCTCGTACGGCAACGCACGCGAATAACGCACGCCGGGCGCCTGCACGCCCTTGGCCTGCGTGGACGGATCGGGCAGCGGCACGGCGGTCAGCGCTTCCTGAGCGGCGCGTTCCTGGTCCGATCCGGTGCGGGTCAGAATGTTCAGGTCCGGCAGTTTTTCGTCGTTGGGCGTGGCGAAGTTGAAGGCGGAGGTCAGGTCGCCCAGCACGGCGCGGCGCCACGGGCTGATGTTCTCTTCCTTCACGCCGAAGCGGGCTTCCAGAAAGCGCAGCACCGAGGTGTGGTCGAACGCCTGGGAATTGACCCAGCCGCCGCGGCTCCAGGGCGACACGACGTACATCGGCACGCGGGGGCCGGGGCCGTAGACGCGGTTGTCGGCGGCGTCCTGGGCGGACGCATGGGTGTGGCGGTCCAGGTCGGTGTTGACGGTGGAGGCGCCGGCCATCGAGCCATCGGTATTCAGCGAGGGCGCGGCGGGCGGCGGCACGTGGTCGAAGTAGCCGTCGTTCTCGTCGAAGTTGATGAGCAGGACGGTCTTGCTCCAGACGTCCGGATTGGCGGTCAGCGCGTCGAGCGTTTCCTGGATGTACCAGGCGCCCTGCACGGGGCTGGAGGGGCCGGGGTGCTCGGAATACGTGGCGGGCGCCACGATCCATGACACCTGCGGCAGCGTGCCGTTCATGGCGTCGTCGCGCAGCGCCTGCAGGAAGCCGCCGTCCGGCATCGTGTTGGCCGTGCCCTTGTAGAGCGGATTGGCCGCATCCATGCTGGGCGTCCAGGCCGGGTAAGGCGCGCCGTTGTTGCCGTTGCCCGCCAGTTCGTTGGCGCGGCGGTACTGCTGGAAGCCGGCCAGCGGGTTGTCGCCGAAGTTCTCCGGCAGGTTCTGGTAAACCTTCCACGTCACGCCGTTTTCCTGCAGGCGTTCCGGATACGTCTTCCAGGTCCAGCCGATGTTCGAGGCGCCCAGGCTGTCCCACTGGTTGCGGGTCGAGGGTCCGTTGCCCTGCGCCAGCGGATCGTTGGTGCCGGTCCAGTGAAAGAGGCGGTTGGTGTTGGTGCCGCCGTGGGTGGAACAGTGATAGGCGTCGCACAGGGTGAAGGCGTCGGCCAGCGCGAACTGGAACTCGACTTCCTTCTGGCGGTAGTAGCCCATCGACTGGTTCTGCTTGTAGCGCGGCCATTGATACATGCGGCCGCCGTCCCAGGCCATCTGCGCATCCACGTAGTCGTGGGGCGTGCCAGCCACGCGCTGGGCATTGCCCTGCGTGCTGTCCAGGTGGTACGGCATGACGACGCGCGTGCCGTTGGTCTGTTCCCAGACCGAGCGGTCCTGCGGCAGCGGGATGGTAATGCGGTCGCCAAAACCGCGTACGCCCTTGAATGTGCCAAAGTACATGTCGAACGAACGGTTCTCCTGCATCAGGATGACCACGTGCTCGACGTCATTGATGGTGCCGGTGCGGTTATTGGCGGGAATGGCGAGCGCGCGGCGGATGGCGGGGGGGAACATCGACAGCGCGGTCAGGCCCGCCGTGGAGGCGGCGGCGTTGCGCAGGAACCGGCGCTTGCCGGCGTGGATCGTGTCTTTATCGGACTTCACGGATGGGTTTCCTATATTTCTGGAATAGGCGCGGCGCAGGGCGCGCAACGCAGTTCAGGCTTGGCCGGCGGCGGCGTCGTGGGCGTTTCTGGCTGGGTGGGCGTACCGGGATTGCCGGGCGTGGCGGCGTCGTCGCCGCCGCCATCGTCGCCACCGCAGGCGACCAGGGTGGCGGTCAGCATCAGCACCGCGCCGGCGCGCAGGAAACCGCGCAAAATCATGGACTTGCTCATGGGGTGTCTATCCTTGGACATCAGGGAAACAGTTCAGAGACGGACTTGCCGGACAGGGCGATGGACTTGACTTCTTCCTCGGTCAACGCCCGCGACCAGAACGCCAGGTCATCGAAAATCATCGTGTAGGGGCCTTTGGTGCCGGCGCAGCAGATGCCGTAGGTGCCCCGGCCGTCTTCGTTCAGGCCGATGTGCGGGCCGAAGACGCCGGCGATCTGCGCGAGGTCGACGCCGGGCGTGGCGGTGGAGGTCACGCTGCGCACAAAGCCCAGTTCGCTGTCGTAGCGGTAGGCGGTCATGGTGCGGGCCGTCTTGTCGATGGTCATGGCGATGTAGACGGGCTTGTTGGCGGTGAACTTCACGCCGTTGATGTCGGCCCGCTTGCCGCCGCCCGCCACGTTGAAGCGCAGCTCGGGACCAGCCCACTGGGCGATGGTGATGCCGGGGTTGGCGCCGGTGTTGTAGTCCTTGTTGCCGACGATCGAGCGGTCATTGGCGGTGCCGTCGGACTGGAACCAGAAGCCGATGGTGAACGCCTGCACGCTGTCCAGGAGGCCTGCCGGATAATCCAGCTTGAATGCGCCCAGGGCGGCCGCGCCGCGCTCGTTCCTGAAACTTTTGCCGTACACGCCAGGGTCGGCATAGGCCGGCGCCTGGGTGCCGTCGAACGGCGTGATCGCGCCGCCGCCGGCGGCCTTGTCGGCCACGTCGCCCTCGAACGGGAAGAACATGGTCAGGCCGGTGCGCAGCGAGGCCAAGAGGGGCACGGGCTTGGCGTAGACGACCGTGGCGCGCGCGGCGCTGACCGCGAGACCGGCGGAGACGCGGTAGGCGACGTCATGCACGCCCTCGGTGTTGAAGGTGAAGCCGGTGTCGACGTATTCGGTGGCGGTGCCGGGCAGGCGCGCGACTTCCTTGCCATCGCGGCTGACGACGATGTCGCCGGTGGGTTCCCCGACGCGGACCCAGGTGACGGTGACGCTCTTGTTGTCCATGGCGGTGCGGGTGGCAACGCGGCGCAGCGCCAGCGGCTCGCTGAGCGCGGTGCCGGCCATGTCGTAGGCGGCGGCCTCGGGCAAGGCATCCAGGTGCGACAGGACGGTGGGCGCCACGTCGGCGGCGCTGGGCAGCGCGTACCAGTTGGTGTCCCATACGCCATCAAAGGACGCATCGTCGGCGCTGCCGCCGAGCAGCGCGGGCTGATTGGCGGCGAGCAGGATGGTCTTGTTGGAGGAGAACGGCAGGCCGTCGCTGCCGCCGGTCTTGTCCAGGCCGTGACTTGTGGCGACGACCATGAGCCAGTTTTCGTTGGGATGCGCGGCGCGGCGGTCGGCCAGCTGTTTGGCCAGGACGCCCAGGGCGGCGTCGGTCTGGCGGATGACGTCGTCGTAGGTGGTGCCGAAGCCGTTTTCGGCGGCGGCGCGTTCGGGCGCGCCGAATTGCGCGACGACGAGGTCGTAGCCTTCGGCGATGCGGTCGCGGGCTTGGGAGGCGACGCAGTCGTCCTGGCCTGCGCAATCGGTTAGCGTCTGGACGTAGCCGGCGTCGCGGTCGGTGCTTAAAAGGCCGGCCAGGAGCGGCGAGTTGAAGGCGCCAGCGGTGCGCGCGTCAGGCTGCGCGGTCTTGATGCGTTGGAACAGGCTGGGGGCTTTCATGGCCTGGCTCTGGGCATTGGAGCGCACGCCGTGGACGTCGGCCCATTGTCCGGTGAGCAAGGTGGCCCAGCCGGGTGCGGTGAGCGTGGGCTGTTGGGTTACGGTGCCGGTCACGCCGCCGGTCCAGGCGCGGGTGAGGGTCAGCTGGCTCAAATTTGGGAGCGTGTTGTCCGCCACGCCGCGCCGCAGCGCGTCATAGGTCAGGCCGTCCACGCCGACAAACAGCACCTTGCTGGCGCTCGCCTCGCCCGGGGTCGTCGCGGGCGGCTGGGGCGGCGGGGCGACGGGCGTGTCGTCATCATCATCGCCGCCGCCACAGCCAGCCAACGCGCTGGTCGCCAGCAACATGGCGCACCATCTTCTCCAATTCAATGTCTGCATTGCTTCGCTTCTCTTTTTCATGAAGGGGGTATTACGCTGGCCGACATGGTGGCGACCGAACGTGAAAGACCCGTGAAGCAAAGGAGAGAAACCTTGATTGCTGAATCAGGATTCTTTTGCGGATGAGGCAATGCAGGTCGGACTTCTGGGCAGGTGGATTGCGTGCGAGGCAAGGCTGCGGGTGGGTTTTGGCGGATGGGGCTGTGGTGATGGCGGGGGGTCGATACTCGGTTCTACGGCCACGACATAGCGGTGACTATCTTCCCGAGGGGGTGTCTGAGGGCTTGTTCGATCTCGGGTTTGCGCTTGCCGGGGGTTGAGTTCTTGAGACGTCCGGCACGGCGGCGTCCCGGGGCGCGCGGGGCCACGATTGCGG
>JAEYVD010000210.1 GCA_023432075.1 Pseudomonadota bacterium
CTCGTGTACGGCGTGGACACCGCCGCCCTGTTCGGCACCGAGATCGGCCAGTTTCCCTTGCAGGATGGCGGGCTGGGCACCTTGCGGCGCGAAGGCAAGAACTTCTCGGTCAAGCTGTCGGGCAACCAGCGCGTTGTGCCGATCAACAACGTGGAATCGGCGCGCATCGCGCGCACCGAGAACGTCGGCTCGCGCACGGTGGTCGTGATCGAGACCCAGCGCCGCAACTGCGATTACCGCTACAGCGTGCTGGCCATCGAAGGGTCCGACGTGCTGTCGTGGGATGTGGGCAATTGCCGCGACCGGCCGGTCGTGCAGGTCCAGGATGACCGCAGCGCGCTGACTTTCGACTTTCCCAAGGGCTCGTCGATCGAACGCTTCGTCTACACGCAGGACGGCCGCATGCGCCGCGGCAACGTGAAGGCGGTGGCCGGATTGAATCCGCGCGCCAAGCCGTTCGCCGACGAGTCGCTGTATCCGCCCGGGTACATGGATTCGATCCGGCTGCATGGCGTCTATCCGCCGCCCGCCGCGCCGGCCGCCCGGCCGGGCAAGGCGGCAAAGCCCGCCAGCGGCAACCGGCCGAACCGGCGAACTGCCCCCGACGCTCCCGCAGCGGTTTAAACCCAGGCGGCCAGCGCAGGCCGCGTCGTGCCACCGCCCCCGCAACGCGTGCCGGCGGGCGACGCGCCCGCGCCGGCCCGCTCGGGCACGGCATCGCGCACGCCCGCCAAGCTGGATCTGCCCGACGAGGAAATCACCTCGACCCGCCTGGATCTGAGGGATTGATCGTGCGCCAAGCCCAGATTCGCCAGATCCTGTTCCTGATTGTCCTGACCGTCATCTACTTGAGTTTTGAACTCGGGTTCAACGCCCGGCTGCTCGATGTAGTGGGCAGCCGCGCGACGCCGCACGACATCGAGGAACTTGAATTCTTCGGCCGCACCCTGTCCGGCATCGCCGCGGCGCTGGTGGTGCTGCAACTGATGCTGGCGCGGCGGCTTGCCACCGGCGGCCGGCCGTCGTACCTGAAGATTGCCGTTGCCTGCGTCGTGACGGCGCTCGTCGTCTTCAGCGCCATCAAGATGATGGTGAACGTGCTGGTCGACTCACGCGACGGCGAGTTCCGCCGCATTGCCACCAACGCCGGTCTACTGCAACGGTCGCTGGTGCAGGGCGACCTGCACCTGGACGGGCTGGTCGATGACGGCGTCTACGCGCGGCCCGAGGGCAAGGCGTTCCTGGCGGTGTTCCAGGTGCTGCTGTCCAACATCGACAACCTGGACGAAAAGGTCGAACCGAAGAAGCGGCAGGTCATCCGCACCGACCTGCAGCGCCAGATGAAGACATTCACCTTCGATGGCCGTGAAGTCCGCATGACCGCGCCGGGCATCCGCGGGTATCACCAGGTGTACACCAGCGTGATGCAGTCCGTGGCCGAGCGCTGGAAGCAGTACGCGGGGGTACCGGTCGCATCGGATATCGGCCTGGCGCGCGAGCAGGACCGCGCCTGGGGCGATTACCGCCGCAACCTGTCGCGACGCGGCTGGACGCCCGAGAGCGTGCCGGCCCGCTATCAAGGCCGCGTGGTGCAGGACGTGCGCAAGCGCATCCCCGTGCCTACGGGCTGGCAGCCGCACGACCGCGCCACCTTCAACGAAGCCGTCGCGCAGCAATACTGGAAAACGATGCGCAGCCGCACGGTGCATGTCGAAGGCGACGCCATTCCGCCGGGTCTGTCGTATGAAGATTTTGTGGCGCGGCCGGGCGTGCAGAAGCTGTTGCGCCAAGCCTTGATGGTGCCGGCAAACATGCCCGTCGCGCCCAACTACACCGACGCCGCCGGCTTCAAGCGACTGTACGACGGCATGCTGGACCACGCCGTGGAAGAGGCCCTGCCGCGCTTTTCGGCGAGCAGCGCCGATTTTGCACGCGGCGGCCAGCATCACCAGTTGGGCGAAGACGCCGCGCGCGCGGCGATCGTGCCGCCCGTCGCGCTGCTGTTTTCGCTGCTGGGTGCGGTGGGCCACTTCGGCAAGCTGCTTTATCTGCTCGTCAAACTTGCCGTCTGGCTGCGCACGCCGGCCGGCCAGCAGCCGGGCCGGACCGCGACACGCGCGGCGGGATTGGCGCTGGTACTGACGCTGGCCTGTGTCTGGACCGCGTTCTCCTTCATGCAGAACGGCGTGACGCAAAGCGAACTCTTTCAGCAGATGTCGCGCGTGGAGAGCGGCCGCGATGACGAATCGATCGGACAGGCTTTGCGGCGGCGCGTGCTGGCCAACGTGGCGCACGTGATTGTGGTCGGTCAGGCCTACACCTACCCCTTCAACGAGGCCGTGCGCACCTACGTGCTGGGCGGGTTCAAGTTTGGGTATCACGGCAACGCAGGCTGATCGCCTCATGGCCGCGCCGTCAGGTTGCTGACAGCACGCCTGCGGAGGCTTTCGATACACTCACGGGATCCCGCGTCGATGACCGCCGGGCCAGTCCCACGCGAGACAAGCGCGGCGGCGGGCAGGCGGCCGAGCTCACATTGCCCCCTCATGCCGCATCCCGAATCGTTCAATCTGAAGCAGATCGCCGTGCCGGCGTTCGGCCCGTCGCTGCTTTATGGCATCAGCAACGGCGCCATCCTTCCCGTCATCGCACTGACCGCGCGCGAGCAAGGGGCGTCCTTCGCGGCCGCCGGCCTCATCGCCGCCCTGATCGGCGTCGGCTCATTACTCTCGAACATTCCGTCCGCGCTCATCACCGAGCGCTTCGGCGAAAAGCGCGCCATGGCCGGCGCCGCGCTGCTCAGCGTGGCCGGACTGCTGCTCGTGATCGGCGTGCCGCATCTCTGGGTGCTGGCGCTGGCCATGCTGATGCAGGGATGCGCGCAATCGGTGTTCCAGCTCGCGCGCCAGAGCTACATGATCGAGGTCGTGCCGCTGGCCTACCGCGCGCGCGCCCTGTCCACGCTAGGCGGCACGACACGGATCGGCACGTTCATCGGTCCCTTCGCCGGCGCGGCGCTGATCCACTTCCTGGGCCTGGACGGCGCGTACTGGATCGCCGTCTGCGCGATGCTCGGCGCGGGATTCATCGCCATCAAGGCGCCCGACATCGAACCCGTTCACGTCAAGACGGCGGGCGCGCCGCGCGCCCGCATCGGCGACGTCGCGCGCGATCATCGCGGCGTATACGCCACGCTGGGCGTGGGCGTGATGCTGATCAGCGCGTTGCGCGCATCGCGTCAGGTGGTGATACCGCTTTGGGCGGACCACCTCGGCCTGGACGCCACCACCACGTCCCTCGTCTACGGGCTGGTCGCCGCGGTCGATATGTCAGTGTTCTATCCGGCCGGCAAGGTGATGGACCAGCGCGGCCGCTTGTGGGTCGCGCTGCCGTGCACCCTGCTGATGGGGTTGAGCCTGATGGCGATCCCGCTGACGGGCGGCGTGACGAGTTTCATCCTGGTGTCCTTGCTGCTGGGCTTTGGCAACGGCATCGGCTCGGGCATCGTGATGACGCTGGGCGCCGATGCCGCCCCGCCGGGCGCGCGCACGCAATTCCTGGGCATCTGGCGTTTCATGTCCGACCTGGGCGCCAGCGGCGGACCAGTCGCGCTGTCCGTGCTGACGGCGCTGCTGTCGCTGGGTGGTGCCTCGTTCGGCGTGGGAACGCTGGGACTCGTGGCGGCGGGGGTCTTCTGGCGGTGTCTGCCGCGGCGCGCGTAGCCAGAATCCGCCGGGGCAGGCGCGGTTGACGCAGTGCGTCATCGCAAGCCGCTGAACCTACCGCGGCGCGGCAGCCCCGCTGCGGCACGGCATACCCCTCAGACCACCAAAATAAGTTCAAAAAATATCAACTAAATCTGTATTGCTTCAGAGATTCGCAAGTTTCAGAATTCTGTTCATGGGCGCAGCATGCCGCTAGAGGACGGAAAATGGATACGAAGCAATCCGCGGACCCGAAGCAACTGACGGTTCGCATTTCGCGAGGCACGGAGGACGGCAAGTTCTCCACCTACCTGGTCCCGTGGCGTGACAACCAGACCGTCCTGGACGTGGTGACGGAAGTCCAGCGTACGCAGGAGCCTAGCCTCTCGTACCGCTACGCCTGTCGCGTGGGCGTGTGCGGATCCTGTGCGATGACCGTCAACGGCACGCCGCGCTGGACATGCCGCACGCATGTGAGCCGCGTCGAAGAAGCGGGCGTGATCGTCATCGAGCCCTTGCGCAACATGCCGCGGATCAAGGACCTGGTCGTCGACATGCGCGAGTTCTTTCAAAAGTGGGCGCGCGCCGGAAATACCTTTGTCGGCACCGCCACGCGCGATGATCCGCCGGCACGGGTGCTGCCCCAAAGCAAGCAGCGCAAGCTGGCCGACGCGGCCATCGAATGCATCAACTGCGGCGTGTGCTACGCCGCCTGCGACGTGGTTTCCTGGGACAAGGACTACCTGGGCCCGGCGGCGCTGAACCGCGCGTGGACCCTTTATAACGACGAACGGCACGCCGATCCCAAGGACGTCCTGCACAAGGCCACCTCCGGCAGCGGCTGCAATTCCTGTCACACGCAGGGCAGCTGCATGAAGCACTGTCCCGTCAGCCTGAGCCCGACCGGCAGCATTGCCGGGCTGAAACGCAGCGCCATCTTCAGCCTGCTCAAGGGAGACTGACATGGAGGCCCGTCTGTTCGCACTCCAGCGCCTTACGGCAATGGTGATGGCGCCCTTCGTCCTGGTGCACGTCGGCCTTGTGATCTATGCGGTCCGCGGCGGCCTGACCGCCGGCGAAATCCTCTCCCGCACCGAGGGAAACTGGCTGTGGATTGTCTTCTATGGCCTGTTCGTGGTCAGCGTATCGCTCCACGTCCCCATCGGCTTGCGCAACATCCTGATCGAGTGGCTCAAGCTCGGCCGGCCGGCCGCCTCCGTCGTCGGCCTGGCGTTCGGAGCGGTGCTCCTCGTCCTGGGCATGCGCGCGGTCGCCGCGGTGGGAGGGCTGTCGTGATGAGGTCCGCACGCAATCACCGGGCGTACTGGGCCTTCCTCGGACATCGGCTATCCGGCCTGGCGCTGGCGCTGTTCGTTCCCGTGCACTTCTACGTGCTGGCAATGGCGCTGGACGAGGCCAGGCTCGACGCCTTCCTGAAGCTGGCGGAGATGCCGTGGATGAAAGCTGGCGAATGGGGACTGGTCCTGCTCCTGACGCTTCACATGTTCTTCGGGCTGCGCCTGCTTGCGCTGGAACTTCTGCCCTGGCGCTCTCCGCGCGACGCGCGCGTTGCCTGGATCGGATGGGGATTTGCGATCTCGATGGCCACCGGACTGGCGTTCATCGCCGGAGTGATCTGACATGCGTATCGAAAACCACAAGACGGACATTCTGGTGCTGGGGACCGGCGGGGCCGGCCTCTTTGCCGCGCTGCACGCGAAAAAGGCAAATCCCTCGCTCCAGGTGACCGTGACCGTGAAAGGCCTGCTCGGCAAGTGCGGCTGTACCCGCATGGTCCAGGGCGGCTACAACGTCGCGCTGGCGGCGGGCGACTCGGTCGAGCGCCACTTCATGGACACGATCGAAGGCGGCAAATGGCTGCCGCGCCAGGATCTGGCGTGGCGGCTGGTCGAGGGCGCGGTCGAACGCGTGCGCGAACTCGAAAACGAAATCGGCTGCTTCTTCGACCGCAATCCCGATGGATCGCTGCATTCCAAGGCGTTTGCCGGCCAGAGCTTTGACCGGACCGTACATAAGGCGGACCTGACCGGCATCGAGATCATCAACCGGCTGATGGAGCAGGTTCGCGCGCTGGACGTGGAAGAACTTGAGGAACATCGCGCCATCGAGCTCATTCCGGCCGCCGACGGTTCGGGCATCTCGGGCGTGCTCTTCATCGACATGCGGGCGGGTACCTACCGGTTCGTGCAGGCCAAGGCCGTTCTGCTGGCCACCGGCGCCGGCCCGACGATGTACCGCTACCACACGCCGTCCGGCGACAAGACCTGCGACGGCCTGGCCATGGCATTGCGCTACGGCCTGAAGCTTAGGGACATGGAGATGGTGCAGTTTCATCCCACCGGCCTGCTGGGCGGACCGGATACGCGGATGACCGGCACGGTGCTGGAAGAAGGCCTGCGCGGCGCCGGCGGCTATCTGCTCAACGGCGAAGGCGAACGCTTCATGACGAACTACGACAAGCGCGGCGAACGGGCCACGCGCGACGTGGTCAGCCGCGGCATCTACGCCGAAATGCGCGCGGGACGCACCGGCCCCATGGGCGGCGTCTACATCCAGATGAGCCATCTGGGTCCGGAGAAAGTCGCCAAGACCTTTCCCGGCATGGTCAATCGGTGCAAGGACTGCGGATTCGACCTGGCCGGCGGAAAGGTCGAAGTGGTGCCGACCGCGCATTACCTGATGGGCGGCGTTGAATTCAATGTGGACGGCTCAACCGCCTCGCCGGGCCTGTATGCCGCGGGCGAAGACTGCGGCGGTGTGCACGGCGCGAACCGGCTGGGCGGAAACGGCGTCGCCAATTCCACGGTGTTCGGGGGCATCGCGGGCGATGCGATGGCCGCCTATGTGGCCCGCGAAGGCCACTGGCGCGATCCGGACCAGCAGGTCATTGCGCGCGGTGTCGAACGCGCCGAGTTCCCGTTTTCGCGGCGCGCCGGACGCATCCACGAACTGCGCGATGCGCTGTCGCAGACGATGTGGGACGACGTGGGCGTACTGCGCAATCGGGATGCCATGGAACATGGCCTTGAAGCCATTGCCGCCCACCGCGCCGCCCTGCGCGATATCGGCGTGGCGGACGGCGACCGGCGCTTCAACCTGACCTGGCACGACTGGCTCAACCTTGAAAGCCTGGTCGACATCTCCAAGGTCATCACGGTGTCGGCGTTGGCGCGTGAAAACAGCCGCGGCGCCCACTATCGCGAAGACTTCTCCGAACCGGGCGACCTGCACACCAGCTGCTACACGCGCGTCAGCGCGCGAGATGGCGATGTGAAGCTGGAGATGGTGCCGGTTTCCTTTGACATCGTGAAGCCCGGCGAATCGCTGATCGACGGCGAAGCAGGCAACCCCCAAAGCTGAAGGCAACCCACCATGAGAATTCCCGTCCAGAAGATTGAACAAGCCGCGCTGGAAATCATGCGCCGCGCTGCAATCGAAATCCCCAAGGACTACAAGGAAGGCATCCAGGCGCTCCAGAAAAAGGAAACCGGCAAGCTGCCGCGATTCGTCATCCACGCCATGATGGACAACTGGGAGGCCGCCGACCAGGACCGGCGCCCGATGTGCGCCGATACTGGGCTGCCGCGGTACTACGTCAAGGTCGGCAACGAGGCATCCGTGGACGCCGGGTTCGTGGCCGTGGAACGCGCGCTGCGCCACGCCACGGCCGAAGGCACCGTCACCATCCCGCTGCGGCCGAATCGCGTGCACCCGCTCTGGCGCACCGACCACAACAACAACGTCGGCATCAACGCGCCGGAGATCGAATGGTCGTTCGAACCGGACGCCGACTGGATCGAGATCACCACCGTGCACAAGGGCGGGCTTTTCGGCACCGACTACCGGATGCTGTTTCCGGGCGACGGCATAGACGGCATCAAGCGCTTCGTGCTCGATACCCTGATCGC
>JAEYVD010000213.1 GCA_023432075.1 Pseudomonadota bacterium
CTCTTCCAACCTGCGCAAGAACGTGCTGGCCGTCTTTCCCGCGGACAAGCAGGCCGACCTGGACGCCATTGCGCGGGCGGCCGGCGGCAAGAAGGCCTCGCTCGCGTCGCAGGACCTGGCGCGCGAACTGACCGGCTGCGAGATCGGCGCGATTCCGCCCTTCAGCTTCAATCCGGACCTGACGCTGCTGGTAGACCCCAGCCTGCGCGAACGCCACGACGAAATCGTGTTCAACGCGGGACGCCTGGACGCGTCCATCCTGCTGAACACCGACGATTACTTCCGCCTGGCCGCGCCCGAAGAGGCGCCGCTCATCAAGGCCTGACAGCCGACCATGAGGCCACCGTGTCCCGCCCCTCGATAAGCCACGTCGCGCACGCCTCCAACATGCGCTGGCTGATGAGCCTGGCGCACATGGAGCCGTCGCCGGTGAATCCGTGGGTGATGCTGCGCGCCGCCCTGGCCATCGGCCTGCCAACGGCGGTAGGCATGGCGCTGGACCAGAGCGCGGCGGCCGCGCTGGTGGCACTGGGCGCGCTGCCCGCCATCACGGGCGACAACGGCGGCCCCTACCGCAACCGGGCGCTTTCGATCGGTTCCACGGTGTTCGGCGGCGCTTTGGGCTATCTGCTGGGCAACCTGATGGCCGGGCACGGCCTGTGGACCTCCGCGGCAATGATGCTGCTGGTCCTGGCGGCCAGCCTGGTCGGCACCTTCAACAACATCGCCGCCGTCGCCACGCTGCAATTTGCCACCTACGTCATCGTCGGTTCCAGTTTGACCTCCACCCTGCCGCCCTGGCTGCCGCCGGTGCTGGTGGGCGCGGGCGGGCTATTCGGCCTGGCGCTCACGCTGTCCGGGTGGGTCGTGAACCCCATTGCGCCGGAGCGGGCCGCGGTGGCGCAGGCCTACCGCAAGCTGGCGGCGATGTTCGCGGCCATCGGCACCTCGCGGGTGATGGCCGCGCGCCGCGACATGGAAGCGGCCATGACCACCGCCTATGACACCGTCCTGGCCGCGCGTGGCCGGTCGGCCGGTCCGACGCCCCGCCTGGCGCGCCTGGCCGCGCAGTTGCAAGCCTGCACGCCGCTCACCAATGCCGCACTGACGCTGGCGCGCGCCAGCCGCGTGTTGCCGCCCGAATGCGCGCGCGTCATGAACCACGTGGCCGACCGGGTCGAAAACGACGCCGAACCGGACGCGCGCGACGACATTGCCGCCCTGCGCCGGGCCGGCATGCCGCAGCTGGCCGAGGCGCTGGAACAGGTGCAATTGCTGCTGAACGGCGCCCGGGCCGCGCAGCCGGACGCCTTCGCGACCCTGCAGCCCGCGCCGGCGCGAACGCCTTGGCGCGTGCTGGTCCGCACGTACCGCCCCGGGCCGACGACGGTGCGTTATCTGGTGCGCCTGGGGCTGTGCCTGCTCGCCGCCGAGGCGGTCGCCCTGGCGGCCGCGTTGCCGCGGTCCTACTGGGTGCCGCTGATTGTCGTGGTGGTGTTCAAGCCCAACTTTGGCTCGGTCTTCGCGCGCGCCCTGCAAAGCTGCGCGGGCAGCGTGGTGGGCGTGGGCATCAGCGCCACCGTCCTCGCCCTGGACCGGGGCGGGCTCGCCAGCCTGCTGACGGTTGCCGCGCTGGCCGCGTTGCTGCCGTGGTCGATACGGCGCAACTACGGGCTGTTTTCGGCCATCATGCTGCCCATCCTCATGCTGCTGATCGGCGCGCTGCAGCCCGGAAGCTGGGCCATTGCGCTGGCCCGCCTGGTGGATGTGGGCGTCGCGGCGGCCATCGTGTTGCTGGTGGGTTACCTGCCCTGGATACGCATCGAACGCAGTAATCTGGACCATGCCGTGTCCACGGCCACGTCCACGCTGGCGGCTTACCTGAATACGGTCTTTCAGGCCAACCCCGACAACCGGCACGACCTGCGCGCCCGCGCCTACTCGCGCCTGTCGGATCTGCGCGTCGCCCTGCAGCGCGGGTTGTCCGAGCCCCGGCTGGTCAGCCGCCGCGCGTTGGCCTGGTGGCCAGTCGAAGTGGCGCTGGAACGCGTGGCCAACGCCATTTCGGACACGGCCTGGTCGCTGCCCGCCGGCCAAGCCGCGCCGCCCGCCGCCGAGGTCGCCCAACTGGCCGCCGCCCTGGACCGCATTGCCGCCACCGTCGAACAAGGCCTGCCCGTGCCTGCCGAGGCGATCGCAACGCCCTCGCCCGCGCTGCGCGACGTCGCCGCGCAGATCGAAGCCTTGCGCGCCACGCTGGCCGGGCCCGACTTCACCGCCGCGCCCGGCCGCCCTGCCACTCCCTCCCCCCTTCACCAGGTCTGAATCATGTGTCTTGCCGTACTGGCCCTGCACTCCTTGCCCGGCATCCCCGTCCTGATCGCCGCGAACCGCGACGAGTTTCACGCGCGTCCCACCCTGCCCGCCGCGCAATGGCCCGACGCCCCGGCGATTTACGCCGGGCGCGACGGCCAGGCGGGCGGCACGTGGATGGGCGCCACGACCGAGGGGCGCTACGCGCTGGTCACCAACTTTCGCGAGCCCGGCCGGCATCTGGACGACGCGCCTTCGCGCGGCGCGCTGGTCGAGGACTTTCTGCGCGGCGCCATGACGCCGCAGGCGTACCTGGAAACGATGCATGACGTGGACCAGGCCTACAACGGCTTCAACCTGATCGTGGGCGACGCCCGCCAGGCGTGGTACCTGAGCAACCGCGATGGCGGGCCGCGCCCGCTGGCGCCCGGCGTCTATGCCCTGTCGAATCACCTGCTGGACACGCCTTGGCCCAAGCTGGCGCGAACCAAGGCCGCGTTCACCGCCGTGCTGCAACACCAGCCGCAGCCGGACCTGCCCGCGCTGTTCGCCGCGCTCGCCGACCGCAGCCCGGCGGACGATGCAGACTTGCCCGCCACCGGCCTGCCGCCCGACCGCGAGCGCCTGCTGAGCAGCCCCTTCATCGTCAGCGCGACGTACGGCACGCGCAGTTCCAGCGTGATGGCGCTGCATGGCAACGGCGCCGGGCAGTTGGAGGAACGGCGCTTCGCGCCGGATGGCTCGGTCAGCGGCGTGAGCCAGCTGACGTTTTGCTGGCGGCAGGCCGGCGGCAGCGACCCGGCACGCGGCGCCTGATACAAACGGTTGATTTCCGAGGCGGACGGACGCGAACTCGCCTTGCGCGGCCAAGTCGAATCGTTGCAAGCTACCGCCGGGGGCAGCCACAACGCGCTGCCCCGCCGGTTTTCCTGCAGGAGAATTCCATGAACAAACGTTTTGAACGCTGCACAATGGCCGCCGCCATGGCCCTGGGCAGCATGGCCATTGCAGGCGTCCTGTCCACCGCCCAGGCAGGCATGCCGCCCGTGCAGCATCAGGGCACGGTGGAGTACGTCAGCGGCGGCATCGGCATCGACGAATCAGAGGCCATGAAAGCCGCCTCCAGCAGCTATCCGCTGGCGCTGACCTTTGCCGCCCAACGCGGCGGCAACGCCGATTACGTGGCCGACGTAACCGTCGCCATCCGCGACGCCAACGGCAAGGCCGTGCTGCAAACCACGTCGCAAGGCCCCTACATGCTGGTGAAGCTGCCGGCGGGCAGCTACAAGATCTCGGCCACGTACGACGGCCAGGCGCAGGAACGCGAGGTCACGGTGCAGGGCTCGGGCACCGCGCGCGCCATGTTCGAGTGGAAGTGACGCCGGATGGCCGCGGCCGGCAACGCCGCGGCCAGACTCACAGGGCGGCGCGGCGCGGGACTCAGACGCCCGCGAATAGAATCGTGATCACGAATCCCACGCCCGCCGCCCAGACCAGCGAGCGCAGCGCGCCCCAATTGGCCAGGTACATCGCCAGGTATCCCAACCGGGTGCCCAGCCAGCACGCCATCAGCGTGGCAACGTGCGCGGGCGAAGCCTGGTTGTACAGCGCGAACAACACCGCGGCGTAGAAAAACGGCAGCGCCTCGAACGTGTTGACCTGCGCGGCGTTGGCCCGCGCGCGCCACCCTTCCTGCCGTGCCAGCCAGGCGCGCGGATCGTTGTTGTCGAACTTCTTGCCGCCTGCCTTGGCGATGATCGTGCACACGAAGGGCAGCAGCGCCGCGGCCAGCATCAACCACGCGATTGTCTTCATTCCTGACTCCATTGCTGGCGGCGCAAGGTCCGCCGGATATACGGGGCGTGTGCCGCCGCTGCCGCATGGTCGCCTGAAATCACCGGCAAGGCAAAGCCGGCGCGGGCGCGCGCGTACACTCAGGCCTTCGCGATAGCCTCCCATCCGCCGATGCCGCACTTCATGCCGTGGTTCGCCCTGTTCCTGGCCGCCGCCCTCCTGTGGCCGCCCCGCACGCGCCGATGGGCGCTTGCTCCCTTGGCGGTGGCCTGGGCCTGGGCATTGGCCGACGGCGTCGCGGATCCCGTGGCGCTCGCGGGTCCGGCACTGCTGCTTGCTGCGGCCGCGCTGGTGCGCGCCGGCGGGGGGGCGGCATCGCGCGCGGCCGGTCATGCGCTCTTCGTGGTCGTGGCCATGCTGCTCTTTGCCCATCTGCTGCCCGGTTTTCACAACCTGCGCGTCATTGCGCCCGCGCCGCTCAGTCCGGACGCCGTGCCGTTCGGCATGTACCTGAATCTGGACAAGCCGCTCGTGGGGTTCTGGGTGGTGCTGGTGATGGCCCCGCCGATGACTGCGGCGCATGCGCGGCTGACCTTGCAGGCGGCGTTGCTGGCGTGCGCGGGCGCGGTGACCGCCTGCCTGGGCTTGGCGCTGGCGTTGGGGGTGGTGGGATGGGCGCCCAAGTGGCCCGCGTCCGGCTGGATCTGGCTGCTGAACAATGCCCTGCTCGTCACGCTGGCAGAAGAGGCGCTGTTTCGAGGTTATGTGCAGGAGCGTCTGACGCAATGGTGGCGTCATCGTCCGTGGGGCGCCTGGGCGGCGCTGGCCGTGGCGGCCGTGCTGTTCGGCCTGGCGCACTACGCCGGCGGCTGGCAGTGGATGCTGCTGGCCGCGCTGGCGGGGGTGGGATACGGCGTGGCCTACCGCTACGGCGGGCTGGCCGCCGCCGTGCTGGCGCATCTGGGGCTGAACGCGGCGCACTTCGGATGGTTTACCTATCCGATGCGCGCCGCGCTCTGAACTTCAGGTCTGAAGCTCAGGCCGAGACATCGGGTTCAGGCGTCAGGCCGCCATCGCCGGGTAGTCGGTATAGCCTTCCGGGCCGGACGCGTAGAACGTGGCCGGATTCGGCGTGTTGAGCGGCGCGTTTCGGTGCAGGCGCTCGGCCAGGTCGGGCGTGGCGATGTACGGCACGCCAAACGCCACGGCGTCGGCTCGGCCGGCGGCCACGGCGGCCTCGGCGGTTTCGCGCGTGTAGCCTTCATTGGCGATGAACACGCCGCCGAATTCGGCCTTCATCATCGGCGCCAGGCTGTCGGGACCTTCGTGTTCGCGGGCGCACAGGAAGGCGATGCCGCGCTTGCCCAGTTCGCGCGCCACATAGCCGAACAGGCCGGGCAGATCCGAATCGCCCATGTCGTGGGCGTCCGCGCGCGGCGACAGATGCACGCCGACGCGGCCCGCGCCCCAGACCGCCACGCAGGCGTCGACCACTTCCAGCAGCAGGCGCGCGCGGTTTTCAATGGAGCCGCCGTACTGGTCCGTGCGATGGTTGGTGCTGTCCTGCAGGAACTGGTCCAGCAGGTAGCCGTTGGCGGCATGCACTTCGACGCCGTCGAAGCCCGCTTCCATTGCCATCTGCGCGCCTTGGCGGTAGGCCTGGACCACGCCGGGGATCTCCGCGGTTTCCAGGGCGCGCGGCGTCACGTAGGCGCGCTTGGGACGGACATGGCTGACATGGCCGTTGGCCGCGATGGCGCTGGGTGCGACCGGCAGTTCGCCGTCCAGGAACATCGGGTCGGAAATACGGCCTACGTGCCAGAGCTGCGCGACGATCACGCTGCCCTTGTCATGCACCGCGGACGTCACCTTGCGCCAGCCCTTGACCTGTTCGGGCGACCACAGTCCCGGGGTGTCCGCGTACCCGACGCCCTGCGGGGTGACTGCCGTGGCTTCCGTGAGGATCATGCCGGCGCCGGCGCGCTGGGTGTAGTACTCGACCATCAGGTCGTTCGGCACACGGCCGGCGCTGGCGCGCTGGCGGGTCAGCGGCGCCATCACGACGCGGTTGCGTAACGTCAGGTCACCGACTTTCAGCGGTTCAAACAACGGGTTCATGAAACATCCTTTCGTCCCGGCAATGGGGCGCTTGCGGGTATGGCAGACGGGCTACATATCCTGGTTCAACTGCCGCAGAAACGCGGCAATCACGGGTTCATTGCGACGAAAAAAGACCCACTGCCCCACCTTGGTCGCCGAAATCAGGCCGGCGCGCTGCAGCACGGCCAGATGCGACGACACCGTCGACTGGGACAGGCCGCAGCGATCATCGATATGGCCCGCGCACACCCCGTGTTCAAAGGTGTGGCCCGGGCGCTCCTCGAAATGGGCGTGCGGCGTCTTCAGCCAGGTCAGGATGTCGCGGCGGACCGGATTGGCGAGCGCCTTGAG
>JAEYVD010000289.1 GCA_023432075.1 Pseudomonadota bacterium
AATCGAGCCCGTCCGATGCCTTCAGCCGCCCCATGTGATCCACGACGAACGGCACCGGCAACGCGAGCAGGCGCGGCAGCAATTCCGGCAGCATCGCGCCGTCCACGTGCAGGCACAGGTGCCAGCCCAGCGGCGCAATCAGCGCGACCACATGATCGAACACGGCCGGATCGGGCGCGCCGCCCAGATGCGGCACGAAATTGAAGCGCGCGGCCCGCACGCCGCCTTCATGCAGCGCCTTGACGCTGGCCGCCGTGGCGTCCGCGCCCAGCAACGCCACGCCGCGATACCGTCCCGCGCTGCGCGCCAACGCGTCCAGCAAGGCGCGGTGATCGGACCCATGGCAGTTGGCTTGCACGACGACGGCCCGCTCGATGCCCAGATGGGCGTGCAGCGCCGCCATGTTGGCGAATGGCGCGTCCGGCGGCGTATAAGAGCGGCCCTGTGCGTACGGAAACACGTCGCCCGGCCCGAAGATATGGCAATGCGCGTCGCACGCGCCCGGCGGCAGCGCATGGCGGGGACGGAACGGCGAGGCAAGCGGCGGACGGCAATCGGGCACGGGAACTCCCTGCATGGAAAGCGCCATCGTCGCGGAATGCGGGGCGGCAAACAATGCTATACCTGATATTTCTGATATCGAAAAAACTAATATCCGATGGATCTCAAGCAGATCGAATACTTCGTGCGGGTGGCCGAGCGCCGCAGCTTCTCGCGCGCCGCCGAGATGCTGGACGTCGCGCAGCCCACGCTCAGCCGCCAGGTGCGGCTGCTGGAAGTGGAGCTGGGCCAGCACCTGCTGTACCGCAACGGCCGCGGCGCCGAACCCACGGAGGCCGGCCTGCGCTTCCTGGAGCACGCCCGCGCCCTGCTGACGCTGGCCGAACGCGCCAAGGAAGATCTGCAGACGCTGCGCGAAACGCCCACGGGCAAGGTCATGATCGGTCTGCCGCCACGCATCGCGCGCGTGCTCACGCCCCCGCTCGTGCAGGCGTTCCGCCAAAACTTTCCCGATGCCTCCATCGCGGTGGCCGAAGGGCTGAGCGCCCAGGTGCGCGAATGGCTGCTTGCCGGCCGGGTGGACCTGGCCCTGCTCTACGATCCGGCCCCGTCCCCGCAACTGGCCTACGAATCTCTGTTCCGCGAAGACCTCGTCCTGGCCGCCGCGGCGGGCCATCAGCCGCCCCTGCCCGATCAGGTGCCGGTCGCGCGGCTGGGCGACTACCCCCTGGTGCTGCCCAGCCTGCCCAACGCCATCCGGACCCTCGTGGAAAGCGTCTGCCGCGCGCAGGGCGTGCGGCTCAAGGTCGCGGCCGAGGTCGACGCCGTGCAGACCATCGTCGAACTGGCGGCGCAGGGCGATGCCTACGCCATCCTGCCGCGCTCGGCCGCGCGCGGGCCGGCCGCCGAGCATGAACTGTCCCTGTGCGCCATCGGTTCGCCCACGATCACCAACAACCTGGTCCTGGCCAGCCCGCGCCATCGCCCGGCCACCCGGCTGGCCGCCGCCACGGGCCAGCTCATCCGCGGGCTGCGGCTTGCCGATCTGTTCGCGCCCGAGGCCAGCCCCCCTCAAAAGAGTTAAAATGGCGGGCTACTTTTCTTGTTTGGCGGCTCGTTGCTGTCAAAGTCCTGTTGGCGTCTCACCTCAAACAATGACCACTATCCTCCCGAACCTGCCCACCGGCCAGAAAGTCGGCATCGCCTTTTCCGGCGGCCTGGACACCAGCGCGGCGCTCCTCTGGATGCGCAACAACGGCGCCATTCCCTACGCCTACACCGCCAACCTGGGCCAGCCCGACGAATCCGACTACGACGAGATTCCCCGCAAAGCCATGGCCTACGGCGCCGAAAACGCCCGCCTGATCGACTGCCGCGCGCAGCTCGTGGCCGAAGGCATCGCCGCCCTGCAATCGGGCGCCTTCCACATCTCGACCGCCGGCATCACGTACTTCAACACGACGCCCATCGGCCGCGCCGTCACGGGCACGATGCTGGTCGCCGCCATGAAGGAAGACAACGTCAACATCTGGGGCGACGGCAGCACGTTCAAGGGCAATGACATCGAGCGTTTCTACCGCTACGGCCTGCTCACCAACCCGGAACTCAAGATCTACAAGCCCTGGCTGGACCAGCGCTTCATCGACGAACTCGGCGGCCGTTCGGAAATGTCCGAATACATGCGCCAGGCCGGCTTCGACTACAAGATGTCGGCTGAAAAGGCCTACTCCACCGACTCCAACCTGCTCGGCGCCACGCACGAAGCCAAGGACCTGGAGCACCTGAACTCCGGCATCCGCATCGTCAAGCCCATCATGGGCGTGGCGTTCTGGCGCGACGACGTCGCCGTCAAGGCCGAGGAAGTCACGGTGCGCTTCGAAGAAGGCCAGCCTGTCGCCCTGAACGGCGTCGAATACGCCGACCCCGTCGAACTGATGCTCGAAGCCAACCGCATCGGCGGCCGTCACGGCCTGGGCATGAGCGACCAGATCGAAAACCGCATCATCGAGGCCAAGAGCCGCGGCATCTACGAAGCCCCGGGCCTGGCCCTGCTCTTCATCGCCTACGAGCGCCTGGTCACCGGCATCCACAACGAAGACACCATCGAGCAGTACCGCGAAAACGGCCGCAAGCTGGGCCGCCTGCTGTACCAGGGCCGCTGGTTCGATCCGCAAGCCATCATGCTGCGCGAAACCGCCCAGCGCTGGGTTGCCCGCGCCGTCACCGGCGAAGTCACCCTCGAACTGCGCCGCGGCAACGACTACTCGCTGCTGAACACCGTGTCGCCCAACCTCACGTACGCGCCCGAGCGCCTGTCCATGGAGAAGGTGGAAAACGCCCCCTTCACGCCGGCGGACCGCATCGGCCAGCTCACCATGCGCAACCTCGACATCGTCGACACGCGCGAAAAGCTGTTCACGTACGTCAAGACCGGCCTGCTCGCCTCCAGCGGCACGTCGCTGCCCCAACTGAAGGACGCG
>JAEYVD010000299.1 GCA_023432075.1 Pseudomonadota bacterium
GTCTTGTCGCGCGCAAGGATCCAGGCATAGCTGCGATCCGGGCCCACCACCAGGGCCCAGCGATAATCCGGATCCAATGCGGCCACATGGTAGCCGCCATAGAAGGGGCCGAAGAACGACACCTTCAACGATGCCACCGAGGGGTCTCCCGTGAAGCGGGCCAGCCCCTCTGCCGAGCGCCAATCGCCTTTCGGCCCCTTGGCCGGGTCGAATCCGCGGTTCACGACACGCACGGTGCCGTCTTCCCGAAGCGTGTAGTGTGCGGTGACGTCCGTCATGCCGCGTTCGAAACGGTGGTCCAGCCGCGCGATCTCGAACCAGCGTCCTTCATAGCGATGCACGTCGAAGGAACCCACGGGCGTCACGCCTTTGGGCGGCGTCGTCGCGGCACAGCCGTACAACGTCAAGCCCAATAGTCCCAACGCCACCCACGGCGCGACTCGCCGCAACGGGGGGGTGAAACGACGACCGGCTTCTGCATGGCGCATGGCAAACCTCCGCTGAATTTGAGACTTGGAAATTATATTTGCGGCGGTTTGGACCTAAGCTTGCCGTTCGGAAAAAAAGGAAACAATTCTTGGGGCTTTGGATGCGGTGTCGGGTTTCGTAGAATGCGGAATTCCAATTCATTCGGCCCGCGCCGCAAAGGACGTTTTGCAGTCTCCGAAGAAAACCGTACAGCCGAATTGCCATCGCGCGCGGATGTGCGCAAGCGTCGCGGTGGGGCTGGCCCTGTTGATGACGTCTCCCCTACGGGCGCAGCCGGCAGCAAAGGCGCCGCAGGCCGCGAAAGGCAGCCAGCCGCTTGGCGGGGCCTTTGCTCGGGAAGGCGAGCCGGCGTCCGGCCTCTACCGGATCACGTATCGCGGCAAGCCTTACCGGCCTTTGAACGCCTACCAGTTCATCCACGTCAGCGCGTTGGGGCCCACCCAAGGCGGGCAGCCGATGCTGCTGGCAGTCTCCAATGATTTCATGGGCGTGGGCACCATCCTGATCGCCGTGCAGAACGACACGCCGCTCGCGCGGGTGTTGAGTCCCGTCATCGATGTGCGTGACCCGGACATGGGATTGGCGCAACCCGGGCGTCAGGACCTGCTGCTGTTCACGGCGGGCTCGCGCGCGCTGGTGACGACGACGGGGCAGGTGCTGTGGTTCGAGCACCTGCGCACCGGAGAAGCCCCGCGCGCTAGCCCGTTGCTGGTATCGGTATCGCCGGACAATCGTCACGGCGCCGTGCTGCTGGACAACGAGATCCGGCTGAGTGTGGCAGACGAGGGTCCCTATGCCACCATCCCGTTCACCAAGGCAATGCAAGGCGAAGCCTTCAAGGCGGCTTGGGACGAGAGCGCCGCACGCGCGCGCAAGGCCCTGGACGAAGGCAAGCGGATCGACCAGCGCCGGCTTTATTCCAACTTGAAGGCGGAATGGATCAACCGGAATTTCCGGTGGCAAAAGCTGGGCGACAGCTGGCAATTCATCGGGCAGAAGCTCAAGCCCGTCGCGCTTGACGTGCAACCCCGCAAGGAGCCCTGAGATGCAGGCTGTCTTCGCAACGCATCGCATGCGCGTGCTGGCGCTGTCGTGCGCCGCTGCGCTGGCCGGCTGCGCAAGCACGGCGGACGTCTATGAAAAGCATGTCCGCGCCGAAGACGCCAACCCGGCGGACGTGGTGCTGACCTTGGACGTGGCATTTGCACGGGCGCCGGACTATGCGCCGCGGACCATTGAGTACGGATCGACGGACAGGCGGGTGGAATATGCCGGGTACCCCAGCCTCGACCTCCCTTTCTATCAAAAGGGGGTGGGTTTCGACCTGGGCGTGGTCGGCGATCCGCGCACGTTGCTGGCCGTGCCGTATCCGTCGCCTGCCACCCGCACGACATCCGCGCAATTGAAGATCTTCGGCCAACGCCTGGACGCAACGCACTATCGCTTCGTGGTCTTGCCCCGATCCGGGTGGCGCAGCATGAACAGTTTTCAGGTGGCCTTCGCCGTCAACGGCCGGCGCGAGGGCATGACGTTCGCCTACAGCACGGAGAAGGTGTGCGAAAGCCGCTTCGACGTGACGACGCCGACGTACGGGTTCGGCATGTCGGTGGCGGCCCGCTTTCCGGGCGGCAAACCTGGTTGCTTGAAGGCTTGCGACGCGCGGCCCGGTTATCCGGGGCAGTGCGCGTTTTTTTCTGGGATTGAATAGGTCCGGACGGGAGGTCCGGTTCACCAGCGCATTCAGCGCCGCGAAACTGCTTTTAATTATGTAGCTGTTGCTATAGAATCCCCGCTCGGGTCACGATTCAACAGAGGAGTTCCCTTGGCTGGTAGACCGCGCCAATTCGATATCGACGTTGCCATCGACGCAGCGCTTACGCTCTTCATTGAGAAGGGCTATGAAGGCGCGTCCTTTGCGGATCTGACCAAGGCAATGGGCATCAGCCCGCCCAGTTTCTATGCCGCCTTCGGCAGCAAGGAGGGGCTTTTTCGTCATGCAGTTGACCGTTACCTGATCCTGGCACGGACCGCGATTCGGGAGTCCATGGCACAACCCACGGCGCGAGATGCCGTGAGCCATCTCTTGTCAGGCTTTGTTGATGCCGTCACTTCGCGTCCAACAGCGCGCGGGTGCTTGTTGATACAGGGGGCGCTCGTTGCCAGTGATGGCTCAGCGCATATTCGTGATTATCTGCGGCAAGAGCGGGAAGCAACGACGGCTGCACTCCTCAGCCGCTTCCAACGGGCTGTGACCGCTGGCGACAAGACTGTCTCGGGCGAACCGGAGGCTTTGGCTCGGCTTACCAGCATCATGATCGCGGGAATAGCAACCCAAGCCGCGAGTGGAATAAGCAAGGAGGAGCTCGTCACTGCCGTTGAGAGTTTTATGAAGCTATTCGATTAATTTTTTTGCGTAATTTTGTAGTTCAAACTACACAACAACAATCAGAACCGCCTGAGCGCGATCCTGGAGAAAGATGATGACTAAAGTACTGATCTTGAATGGCCACCGGAAATACCCTTTTTCGCCTGGCCGTTTGAACGCCAGCTTCGTAGAGCGAGCCGAAGCGTATTTCCGGGCAAGGGGCTATGAAGTCAGAAAAACCGTGACTGAAGAAGATTACGACGTGGCTTCCGAGATCGAGAAATTCAAGTGGGCGGACGTCGTGATGTTGCAGACGCCATTGAACTGGATGGATGTTCCGTGGACATTCAAAAAGTACATTGACGACGTGTGGACCGCCGGCATGATGGGCGAAACATCAGCGGGCGACGGCCGCAGTTCCGAACATCCCAAGAAAAACTATGGCACGGGCGGGCTGTTGAAAGGGAGATATATGCTTTCCGTGACGGCCAATGCCCCCCAGGAAGCATTCAACGATGAAGGGGAACCCTACTTCGCAGGCCGTAGCGAGGATGATCTTTTGCTGCCGTTGCACCTGAATTTCAAGTGGCTGGGCCTGGAGAAGATTCCCTCTTTCTGGGCCTATGACGTCATGAAAAATGCTCAGGTCGACACCGATTTTGCGCGATTTGATGCGCATTTGGCGGCTCACCTGTAAGAGATGCCGCTGGCCACGCAGCCCAGTTGGGCGGGCCACCTTCATGCGAAGAGGTAGCCCGCCTGCTAGGTTAGGCGTCCGGATCGCGCTTCATCGACCTACTTTCCACGAGCCTTGATGATCGCGTCACGCAGAATGTGCAGCGCTTCGCGGGCCAGTTCCGGCGGCGTGTTCAACGGCGCCAGCAGGCGTACGTTGTTGCGGTCCACCCCGCACTTGATGACGAGCAGTCCACCCTGACGGCACTGATCGATTACGGCCTGCGCAAACGCCGCGTCCGGCCGGAAGGGATCGCCATCCTTCACGAACTCCAGGGCCAACATGGCGCCTTCGCCGCGAACAGTGCCAATTTCCGGAAACTCGGCTGCCAGCGCGTCCAGGCCCGCGCGCAGCAGCACGCCGAGCTTACGACCTTGCGAGAGCAAGTCTTCTTCTTCGAAAACGTCAAGCACTGCCAAGGCCGCCGCGCAACCCAGCGGATTGCCCGCATACGTACCGCCCAAGCCGCCGGGCGCGGGCGCATCCATGATCTCCGCGCGGCCCACCACGCCGGCCAGGGGCAAGCCGCCCGCGAGGCTCTTTGCCACGGTCACCAGGTCGGGTTGAATGCCAGCGGCCTGGAAGCCAAACATGCTGCCGGTACGTCCGAACCCCGCTTGAATCTCGTCCACAATGAGCACGATGCCGTGTCTCGTGGTCAGGGCACGAAGCGCCTTCAGGAATTCCGGACCCGCGGGCAAAAATCCGCCATCGCCCTGAACCGGTTCAAGAATGATGGCCGCAACGCGTTCCGGCAGAATCTGTGTGGCGAACAGATTGTCCAGTGCCCGAAGCGCATCTTGGCTGGACACGCCACGGTACGGATCGGGATAAGCCGTGTGATAGACCTCGCCCGCAAACGGTCCGAAATTCTGCTTGTAAGGCGCGCTGAAACCGGTCAGCGTGGACCCCAGAAGGGTACGTCCGTGAAATCCCCCTCGGAACGAGATGATGCCCGGCACGTTGCGGTAGGCGCGCGCGATCTTCACGGCGTTCTCCACCGCTTCTGCGCCTGTGGTCACCAGCAGCGTCTTGTAGGCCTCATCGCCGCCGACCAGCTTGTTCAGCCGGGCGGCAAGATCAACGTACACGTCGTAGCCCGCGACTTGAAACGCGGCGTGCGAGACGCGTTCCAGCTGTCCGCGCACCGCCTCGACCACCTTGGGATGATTGTGTCCAACGTTGAGCACGCCAATTCCGCCCACGAAGTCGATATAGCGACGGCCTTCCACGTCCCAGACCAGGGAGCCTTTGGCTTTGTCGATAAAGATCGGATGAGCGGTGACGACGCCGTGGGGAACAGATTGCGTGCGAGCGTCGACGTAGGATTGATTTCCGCGTGACATGACTTCAATACCTTGAAAATGAGAGAGGGGGACGGCGCAGGCGGTCAGAGAGATGGCGCGTCAGTCGAGCTGACCCTGGCAGACGTATTTGATGTGCATGTATTCATCCAGGCCGTGACGCGACCCTTCGCGGCCATAGCCCGAGTCTTTCACGCCGCCGAACGGCGCGGCTTCGGCGGCGACCGCACCTTCGTTGATGCCGACAATTCCCGCCTGTAGTTCGTCTGCCAGGCGCCAGATCTGGCGGACGTCGCGTGAATAGAAATACGCGGCAAGCCCGAAAGGCGTGGCATTGGCGGCCTCGACCACTTGCGCTTCATCGGTGAAGCGCGTGATCGGCGCGATGGGACCGAATGTCTCTTCGCAGGAGCACGCCATGGCGGCGTCCACATTGGTCAATACGGTGGGTGCGTAATAGAACGCACCCTGCTGACCTGCGCGAACCAGCCGCTCGCCACCCGTCTCAACTTTCGCGCCCCGCGCGACCGCATCCCGCACATGCCGCTCGATTTTGTCGACCGCCCGCGCGTTGATCATCGGGCCGATCTGGGAGGCCGGATCATCGGCTGGGCCGACCTTCAGGTTCGACACGCGATTGACGAGCTTTTCGACGAACGCATCATGCACGGCGTCCTGGATATAAATGCGGTTGGGACAGACGCACGTTTGCCCGCCATTGCGGAACTTCGCCGCCATCAAGCCGTCGACAGCGGCATCGATGTCGGCGTCGTTGAAGACGATGAACGGTGCGTTGCCTCCCAGTTCAAGCGACAGCTTCTTGAGCGTGTCAGCCGACCGGCGGGCCAGATGCTTGCCGACCGGGGTTGACCCGGTAAAGGTGATCTTGCGTACGCGGGCGTCGTCCAGCCAGACGTCCACGACCTCGCTTGCGCGCTCGCGTGAGGCGGTGACGATGTTGAGAACGCCGGCTGGGACGCCGGCCTCCTGCGCAAGCTTGACAAGCGCCAGCGAGGTCAGCGGCGTGTCTTCGGCCGGTTTGCAGACGACCGTGCACCCCGCCGCCAAGGCGGGGGCGATCTTGCGGGCGATCATCGCGGCCGGGAAGTTCCAGGGCGTGACGGCGGCAATGACGCCCACCGGCTCACGCAGGGCAAACATGCGGCGCCCAGGGGTGGGTGCGGCGATGATTTCGCCGTCGGCGCGTGTGGCCTCTTCGGCAAACCATTCCACATAACTGGCGGCATACGCGACTTCACCCTTGCCTTCCGCGAGGGGTTTGCCCTGTTCGGTCGAGATAAGGCGTCCGAGGTCGTCCTCGTTCGCGACAATCAAGTCATTCCACCGCTTGATGATCTGGGCGCGCTGCTTGGCGGGTACCTTGCGCCAGGTACTGAACGCCGAGTGCGCGGCCTGCAAGGCAGCCACGGCGTCACGCGCGCCGCTGTCGGCAACCGTGGCGAACGTCTCGCCCGTTGCGGGATTGGAGACCGGGAAGGTGCGGCCATCTCCGGCGGCGCGCCACTGGCCGTCGATGAAGTTCGAATCTTGCAGGAGGTCCGCGCGCTGGAAGTTCAATGGCATGTGGATTCTCCCTACTGCGCAAACACGACAAACACCTTGCGCAGTGTCTGCTTGATTTCCCAGACGCCGCGCGTGTGCGCGGGGAAGAACAGCGTGTCGCCCGCCCGGATCTCGTGGGCATCCTCGCCTTCTGGCGTAAACGTGCATTCACCTGCCAGGATGTGCATCAGCTCGGCATTGGCCAACTGGCGGTTGAAGCGTCCCGGCGAGCATTCCCAGACGCCCGTCCGGTTGTCGCCCGCGCCGTCCAGCGGCACATGCAGGGTTCCGGTACGGCTGGGAGGTTGGGTTTGAGATGCGGCGAGGGGGCCGTCATCGGGTAACGCGATCCCCGATGACTGCTTGAGAACGGTAATGCTCATGTGAGGCTCCGGAAAGCTGCAACTTGCAGCCGAACACGCGAAGCCTAAGAGTGGCCGTCCGATGCCGTCAAATAAGATTTTGGCGCGAGCCTATTCAGTTTGGATATGCCGGTCTACATGACGCATTCGCGCATCGCGGACGCGAACGCCTTGGCCAGCATGTTGGTCGGGCTGTTGAGCGGGTACACCAGATAAGTCGGGAAGTGGACGTCCGGCTTGAAGGTCAGCATGGCGATCTGCCCGCCGTAATTGCGCGCGACGAGAGGGTTCGCCACACTGACGCCCATGCCGCAAGCGACCATGTGGCAGAGGGCAGCAGCGAAGTGCGACTCGTACGCCAGCACGCGTTTCTCTTCGCCGTCCACCAGGCATGCGTCGTCGATTTTTTTGCGCATGGTGTCGCTGGCCCGCAAGGACAGGAATTTCTCGCCGGCCAGGTCCTTGGCGGTGATGGGCCGCTTCTTTTTGGCCAGGTGATGGTCCGGATGGGTAATGCAGACGCCCACGTTGTCCTTGACCACCTCGTACTCGATACTGGTGTTGTTGAAGATCTCGGACGCAATGCCGACATCTGCGTAGCCCGTCGTGACCCATTGGCAGACGCTGACGGAATCGGTCACCTCCAACGTCACGTCCACGTCCGGATACGCTTTTGCAAAGAGATTGATGGCATCCGGCGCGACGACCATGGCCATCGATGGCACGGAAGCGATACGCAGCCGCCCGGCGCCGCGCTTTCGAATCGCGTCCGCCGACGATTCCAGTCCGCGCAGGCCGGCGAAGGTTCGTTCGACATCGCGGAAAAAGACCTGGCCTTCGAGCGTGGGGACCAACTTGCCTGCGTGACGTTCAAACAACTTGAGCCCGATACGGCGCTCCAACTGCCCGATCACACGGCTGATATTCGGCTGAGACGTATGCAGCTCCTTGGCTGCCTGCGTCATGGACAGTGACAGCATCACCGCTCGGAAGGCCTCGACTTGGCGGAAATTCAGCATCGGCATACCCATATCAAAAGCGTATACGGTCCGATTGTATGTGAATTAGTCATATGCCTAGGTTTTTTTTAGAATCCCTCAACGGTCGTTGATTTCAGCGTGATGAACAGTCAAAAGACCTGCCGGTAGAGCTAGTGGCCTGCGCGCCGAAGGACGGATACGATGGATTTCGAACCAGACTCGATAAGGGTTCCGACGGGGCATTTCATCGGTGGGCAGCTAGTCACCGGCGGACCGGCCATCGACGTCCTGCGTCCTTCCGATAGTCGTGTCATGGGAGACATCCCCGACGCGACCGCAGACCTGGTCGATCAGGCGGTGCAAAACGCGCATGAAGCGTGGCGCACCAGCGGCTGGGGCACCCGAGCGCCTCGGGAACGTGCGCGCGTGCTGATGCGCTGGGCCGATCTGCTGGAGGCTCATGCCGCCGAGTTGGCGCAGCTCGAGGCGCTGGGTTCCACACGCCCCATCAACGACGCCTATCACTTCGACCTTCCGTTCACCGCCGAGTGCATCCGTTTTTTTGCGGAATGCGCAGACAAGTTCGGTGGCGATGCCGTGCCAACCCGCGCTGACAGCTTGGGAATGGTGTTGCCGGAACCCTATGGTGTCGTGGGCGCAGTGGCGCCGTGGAATTTTCCACTCTCAATGGCCTCCTGGAAATGCGCGCCGGCGCTGGCGGCAGGAAACGCCATCGTCCTCAAGCCTTCCGAGTTGACCCCGTTTTCCGTGCTGCGATTTGCCGAGCTGGCCGTGGAAGCCGGGTTGCCTGCAGGGATCTTCAATGTGGTTCAGGGACGGGGAAGCCAGGCCGGCGCCGCGCTGATGCGTCACCCGTTGATCGGCAAGGTTTCGTTTACGGGATCGACCGCGACGGGCGCCGCCATCATGAGCGACTGCGCACGCCATGGCACCAAGCCCGTGACCTTGGAGCTTGGCGGCAAGAGTCCCCAGCTTGTCTTTGACGATGCAGGCGACGTGCGGGATATTGCCGCCCGGATCGTCAAGGGGTTCACCTCCAATGCGGGCCAGGCGTGCGTGTCGGGAACCCGGCTGATCGTTCAGCAGGGCATCTCCTCGCAGCTTGTCGATGAGATCACCAGGCAGATTGCGCATTTCCAACCGGGCCCGACCTGGCGCGCGGCCACGAATTTTCCCCCCTTGATCAACGAGACGCAGGCCAGGAAAGTCCATGCTGCGGTGCAAGGCGCGGTGGCGGACGGCGCTCAGGCGCTGTGCGGCGGCGATTTTTTCGACGTGGATCTGGGCGGATTTTTCTATCAGCCCACGCTTCTGGCGGGCGTTGATGCCGGCATGGCCGCGGTACGCGAGGAAATCTTCGGCCCTGTCCTCACCGTGCAAACCTTCGGCGATGAGGAAGAAGGCCTGGCCCTGGCGGACCATCCGACCTACGGACTTGCTGCGGGCGTTCATACGCAGAACATCAGCCGGGCGCTGCGCGCGGTCCGCCGCATTCAGGCGGGCACGGTGTGGGTAAACAGGTTCGGGCGAACCTGGGATTTCATCCTGCCGACCGGCGGATTCAAAGGATCGGGATTGGGCAAGGACCTCGGGCGTCAAGCCTTTGAGGCGAACCTCCGATACAAGAGCGTGCTTGTCGACTTCTAGCAGTTCTATGCTGGCTTGAGCCAGCAAACCCTTCCAGCGATTTTTTGAAGGCAACATCATGGCCATCTTCAAACCGAAGTACATCACGTTCGACTGCTACGGCACGTTGACCAACTTTGACATGGCGGGCGCGGCGCGCGCCCGTTACCAGGACCGCGTCAGCGCGGCGGACATGCCGGGGTTCATCGAGAGCTTTCGCGGCTATCGCCTGGACGAGGTGCTGGGCGCCTGGAAGCCGTTCCGCGAGGTCATCTGCAACGCCGTCGAGCGCACGTGCAAGCGGTGGGCAGTCGCCTACGACGAGGCCGACGGTCTCGCTATCTACAATGCCGTGCCCACCTGGGGACCGCATCCCGACGTGCCGGCCGGTCTTTCGGCGGTGGCGAAGGAATTCCCCCTCGTCATCTTCTCGAACGCCGCCAATGCGCAGATCGGGCACAACGTCGAAAAGCTCGGCGCGCCGTTTCACAAAGT
Organism: Pseudomonadota bacterium; assembly: GCA_023432075.1. GTDB lineage: Bacteria > Pseudomonadota > Gammaproteobacteria > Burkholderiales > Burkholderiaceae_B > Achromobacter. The sequence goes on from JAEYVD010000299.1 coordinate 9,942, forward strand.
TTTCACGGCCGAGCAAGCACAGTGCTACAAGCCGCGGTACGGCGCCTTCGAATATATGTTGGACGCGCTGAACTGCGGGCCCGAAGATATTCTGCATGTCTCCTCCAGCCTGCGTTACGACTTGATGTCGGCGTATGACCTGGGCATCAAGAACAAGGTGTGGGTCAATCGCGGCCATGAGCCCGCCAACCCCTTCTACGAGTACACCGAGATCAAGAATATCGGTGGTCTGCCTGCCGTCGTCGGTCTATGAAACTCGCTCCTTACTGGCTCGATACCGCGCCGGCCTTTACGGGCGCGGCGACGGACTTGCCCGCCCGTGCAGACGTCGTGGTCGTGGGCGCGGGCTTTACCGGTCTCTCGGCCGCGCGATCCCTGGCGATGGCTGGCGTGGACGTCGTGGTCCTGGAATCAGGAAGGATTCAAGGCGAGGCGTCGGGGCGCAATGGCGGACATTGCAGCCCCGGCACCGCGCAAGGGTTTGCCGACCTGATCGAGAAGTATGGGTTGGACACCGCGCTGCGCTACACCCGGGCGTATGACGACGCGGTCGAGTTCGTCGATCACGTCATCGCCGAAGAGCGCATCGATTGCGACTTCTCGCGGTGTGGCAAGTTGAAGCTCGCCAGCAAGGCCAAGCATTTTCCCGGGCTGGTACGCAATCATGACGCGCTTCGCCGGCATATCGGCGCGCCCGTCGAGGTGCTTTCCGCGGCAGAGGTGCGCGAAGAATTGGCATCGGACGCCTTTCATGGCGGGATGCTCGATCCGCGCGGCGCCCAGATGCACATGGGCAAGTTCGGTACTGGCCTGGCGATGGCCGCCGTGCGTCATGGCGCGCGCATTCTCGAAAACGCCGCGGTAACGGGCTTGACGCGCCTTGCCGGCGATCAGTATCGGGTCACCACCGAAAAAGGGGAGATCCACGCCGACCGTGTGCTGCTGGCCACCGGACGATCGGATCACGGCCCCTTCGAGTGGTGGCAGCGCCGCATCGTGCCCGTGGGCAGTTTCGTGATCGTGACGGAGCCGATTCCGGATCTGCTCGATCAGGTGCTTCCGCGACGCCGCAATTACGTCACGAGCCTGAACTTCGGGAACTACTTCCGAACGACGCGGGATCACCGTCTGGTTTGGGGCGGGCGTGCCCGTTTTGCCAAAAGCAATCCGGCTTCCGACAGGAAGAGCGGCAGGATTCTGGAGCAAAACCTGCAGCAGTTGCTGCCTGCCATGAAGGGCGTTCGGATCGATTACTGCTGGGGAGGGCTGGTGGAAGCGACCGCGGACCGGCTGCCGGGGGCAGGGCAACACGACGGTCTCTATTACGCATTGGCCTATAGCGGTCATGGCACGCAGATGTCGGTGTATCTGGGCGACCTGATGGCGGACATCGTGCGTGGCGTTCCGCGTAAAAACCCGTGGGCCCGCGAAGAGTGGCCTGCAGTTCCCGGGTATGCCGGCCGCAATTGGTTCCTGCCGCTGGCGGGACTGTACTTTCGCTTCAAAGACGCGTTTTATTGATCGATTGTGCTACGTGCTCAGACGCGAAACGTGCGATCCGTCAATCGAAGGACTGATGATGGTTTTGAATAAGGCAGGTCGATATGAATAGTCTCATTCTGCGCATGGTCTGTCGGCGCATCGGGATCGGACTAGTCACGCTGTTCATCGTGTGCGCGCTGGTGTTCTTCATGTCCAGCCTGCTGCCCGGTGATGCCGCGCAGATGGCGCTGGGACAAGCGGCAACGCCCGAGACCGTGGCGGCGCTGCGGGCTCAGCTCGGCCTGGATCAACCCGCCGTGTTGCGCTTCTTCACGTGGCTCGGCAATTTCATGACCGGCAACTTCGGCGTCTCGTATGCGGGGGGCGTGCCGGTAAAGACCATCGTTGCGCCGCGGATTCCGAACTCGCTGATGCTGGCCGCCGCGGCGACGGCGGCATCGGTTCCCATCGCGCTGTTCCTGGGAATCCTGTCTGCCATGTATCGGGGGTCTCGCCTGGATCGCGTCATCGGGATCGGCACGATGTCGGTGGTGGCGGTGCCCGAGTTCCTGGTCGCGACGTTGGCGGTGCTGATCTTCGCCGTGCAACTTCGGTGGATGTCTGCGCTGTCGTTGGGGGCGGACGTCTCCACGGTGGCGGGGTTCTTCAAGGCGTATGGCCTTCCCGTGCTGACCTTGTGCTGTGTGGTGGTGGCCCAGATGGCCCGCATGACGCGAGCCGCGCTGATCAATCAGCTGGACGCCGCCTACGTGGAAATGTGCGTCCTCAAAGGCCTGAAGCCCACGCGTATCGTGCTGCGTCATGCCTTGCCCAATGCCATCGGCCCCATCGTCAACGCCATGGCGCTGAGCTTGTCCTACCTGCTGGGTGGGGTCATCATCGTGGAGACGATCTTCTCGTACCCCGGCCTGGCCAGCACCTTGGTCGACGCCGTGAGCAACCGGGATCTCCCCGTCGTGCAGTTCTGCGTGTTGTTCTTCAGCGCGTGCTACCTGTTGCTGTTGTTGGTCGCCGACATCTTTACGATCATCTTTAATCCCAAGCTGCGCTGACATGACGACATTTCTACACCTTCCTCGCTCATGCGGACGCTTCTTCCTGTCGCTGTCCCTGGCTGGCCGGATAGGACTGAGCATATCGGTGTTCTGGATCTTCATTGCGATTTTTGGCGCCTGGATCGCCCCGTACGGCGCACTCGATTTCGGCGACGGGCCCATCTTTGGCTCCTGGACCGCGGCAAATCCCTTGGGAACCGACTTTCTGGGGCGCGATCTGCTGAGCCGCATTCTGCTGGGCGCGCGTTACTCGATTGGCCTGGCGCTGGTCGCAACGTTGCTGGCCAGCGTGTGCGGCACGCTGCTGGCGTTGATTTCCGTAGTGATCGGCGGATGGCTGGACGAAGGTCTGAGCCGGGTGATGGATTCCCTGCTGATCCTGCCCAGCAAGATCCTTGCGCTTCTCATGGTGGCCATCTACGGTTCTTCGCTGCCCGTGCTTATCCTGACGGCTGCGGTGGTGTACATGCCTGGCGCCTATCGCATTGCCCGCTCGCAAGCGCTGGGCTTGAACGAAATGGAGTACGTCACGGTTTCCCGCCTGAACGGGGAAAGCAAAATGTACATCGCGTGCAGGGACATCCTGCCCAACATGATCCATCCGATGATGGCCGACTTTGGACTGCGCTTCGTCTACAACGTGCTGATGCTCAGCGGTCTGAGCTTTTTGGGGCTGGGCGTGCAGCCACCCAACGCGGACTGGGGATCGCTGGTGCGTGAAAATCTGTCCGGCCTTGCGTCGGGCGCGCCGGCCGTGCTGATGCCTGCGGTCGCCATTGCCACGTTGACGATCGGCGCCAATCTGTTCATCGACAGCCTGGCGATCCGCAAGCGCTCGCGCGCAGGGAGTTAAAGATGTCTAATCGCTTGGTTGATGTTGCCGATCTGCGGGTCGTTGCCCGCGGCGCCGACGGCCGAGAGCAGGAAATCGTCAAGGGCGTGAGCTTTTCCATCAACGAAGGCGAGGTGCTCGCCCTGATTGGAGAATCGGGATCGGGAAAGACGACCATTGCGCTTTCGTTGCTGGGTTACGCCAAGCCGGGTTGCCGGATCGCGGGCGGCCGAATCCAGGTGGGGAGTTCCGAGGTCACGTCAGCCTCGCGCAAGGCGCTATATGCGTTGCGCGGCACGCGTGTGGCGTACGTCGCCCAGAGCGCGTCCGCGTCCTTCAACCCCTCCCTCAGAATCATCGACCAGGTCATCGAAGGCGTGTGCGTGCATGGGCTGATGGATCGGAAACAGGCGCGTGAAAAAGCCATCCGGTTGTTCCAATCCCTGGCGTTGCCATCTCCTCAGACGATCGGCGAACGATACCCGCATCAGGTTTCCGGAGGACAGCTGCAGCGGCTGATGGCTGCGATGGCGTTGATGTCCGACCCGCAGGTGGTGATTTTCGACGAGCCTACGACGGCGCTGGATGTCACCACCCAGATCGAAGTCCTGAATGCGTTCAAGCAGGCGATACAAACCCTGCGTATCAGTGCGGTCTACGTGTCGCACGATCTCGCCGTCGTGTCCCAGGTCGCGGATCGGGTGTTGGTCCTGCGCAATGGCGAGATGCAGGAGCAAGGCGAAATCACGACAATCATCGAGTCGCCCTCGCATCCTTACACGCGCAGTCTGATGGCGGCCGCGCTGCCCGTATCGCGGTTGAGCGACGGCGATGCCCAGCACGCCGCGGAGCAAGCGCCGCTGCTGGAGATCCGGGGGATGACCGCGGGTTATGGCAAGCGCGACGCGGCAGGGATGCCGGCCGTGAAGATTCTGGATGATGTCAGTCTGGTTGTCCGGCGCGGCACCACCATGGGTGTGATTGGTGAGTCGGGCAGTGGAAAATCCACGTTGGCTTATGTGGTTGCCGGCTTGCTGGCGCCCGCCAGGGGCGAAGTGATTTTTGATGGCGCACCTTTGCCGGGCGAGCTTCGCGATCGAAACAAGGATCTCTATCGTCGGATTCAGCTGGTGTTTCAGAATGCCGACAAGGTGTTGAATCCCTCGCACAGCGTGGCCGAAATATTGGCCCGCCCGCTCAAGGTGTTCGAGCGCTGTGCGCCCAAGCAGATGGCCGCGCGCGTGGCGCGCATGCTGGATATGGTGAAGCTGCCTTCCTCGGTGGCGCAGCGGCGTCCCGCCGAGCTGTCCGGCGGACAGAAACAGCGCGTCAATTTGGCGCGGGCGTTGGCGGCCGATCCCGAGCTCATCATCTGCGACGAAGTCACGTCGGCGTTGGACACGGTGGTTGGCGCCGCCATCCTGGACCTGCTGGTGGAACTGCGTCACGAACTGCAGATGTCCTACATTTTCATCAGCCACGACATCTCGACGGTCAGAACGACTTGCGATGACATTACCGTCTTGTACCAGGGGCGAAAAGTCGATGAATGCCCGCGGGATGCGCTGCTGACACAGCCGCGTCACGCCTACACCGACATGTTGATCGACTCCGTGCCGGAACTGCGGCAGGGGTGGCTGGAAGCCGCCAGCGTGCGAATGCGGGACCGCCGCGCGCAGGTGACAGTGCCGGGTTAGGGCGGCCAATAAAAAAGGGGGCTGAGCCCCCTTTTCCATTGGCCGGTTACGCGCGCCAGATGGATTCCGCCACCCGGAACCCCATATTCATGCCCGAGGGATTCGGCACATAGCCCCGGATGTTCTTGGACATTGCGTCCAGAATCGCCGTGAAGACCGGGATGACGGTTCCCGAACTCTCGTGGACCAGTGTCTGCATATCGCCGTAAATGGCTTTGCGCTTGTCGAAGTCTCCTTCCGCGCGGGCCGAGTCCAAGAGCTGATCGAGCTTCGGCTCTTTCCAGTGCGCCTCGTTGGTGTTGGATGTCGACCGATAGAACAGATCGAAGATCATGCCCACATTTGGCCGGTTGGAGATCGAGCCGTAGGTGATGGGAAACTTGGTCCAGTATGTCGACCAGTAGCCATCCGTGGGCACTTGGCGGACCTTGAAGTTGAACCCGACCTTGGCGCCGAATGCCTGTAGAAACTGTGCGCCCTCGACAGACGTGGCAATGCCGGGTTGGCAGATCACCTCAAGTGTCTGCCCCGCCAGGCCGCTCTTTTGCATGTGGTACTTGGCTTTGTCCAGGTCGAACGGACGCTGCGGCAGGCCTTCGAGGAAGTAGGGGTCCCAAGGGGCGACCGGGTGGTCATTGGCGATGGCGCCGTAGCCCTGCATCACGCCATCAAGCATGCGCTTGCGGTCCTGCATGTAGCGCACGGCCGCGACAAAGTCCTGATTGCCTGCAATGGGGTGGTCTTGACGAAGGATGAGGTCGGTGTACAGGGGCAGCTTGTTGACAACCAGGTTGACGTTCTTGCTGCCTTCCACCTGCTTGGCGTAACGGGTCTCGACGAGCGCACAAATGTCGACGTCGCCGGCGAGGACCGCGTTGACGCGCGCGGCATTGTCGGTAACCCCAAAGATCTCGACGGAGTCCAGATGAGGCAGCCCGCTCTTCCAGTAGTTGGGGTTGCGCTTTGCTGAGAACTTGCCGCCAGCCGTGAACGAGTCGATCTTGAAGGGGCCGGTGCCGACGGGCTTGCTGAAATCGGTGGTTCCATTCTTCACGATGAGGAAGTAGCTGCTCCCCAGCACCGACGGCAGATCGAAGTCCGGTTTGGCGATGGTCAGCGTCAGCTCGTGCTTGCCCACCGCCTTGATTTCCTTGAACCCGTTGGCGATCGCGATCGCCTTGGACGCCGTTGCGGGATCCTTGTGACGCGACAGGGAATAGACCACGTCCTCGGCAGTCAGCTCCGAGCCATCATGAAACAGCACGCCCTTCTTGATCGTGATGTTCCAGTTCGATCCGTCGCTGCTTTCGATGCGTTCGGCCAGCGCGAGGTCAGGCTTCATCGAGGCGTTGAACTCGGTCAGCGCATTGAACAGGCAGAACTGTTTCGTCCAGTCCGCGGAATGGGCCCCTTTTGCAGGATCAAGCGTGTCCGATACGGAACTGTTTTGCACTGCGATTTTGACGTTTCCCCCTTTTTTGGGCGTTTCTTGCGCCCACGAGAGAGAGGGAAACTGGGCCAATGCACCGGCGGTCGTGCAGATGGAGATAAAGCCTCGCCTTGTCGTTTTCATGGTACTTCCCCTTCTATATGTGCCTTGCAATGTCACTGCAGCGGTTTGTGCCACTATCAAGTCTATGAGCGAAATTTCATGCCCTCAAATAAAACTTTCTCGACACTCCATGCGCTTTTGATATGGGCGTTTCAGACCCTGCAAACTCATATCAAAAGCGCATGGCCTCCCGCCACATACGAATTTGTCATATGGAATCCCAGTTCTTACACTCGTCTGCAATCACAACACCTCTCGCAATAAGGTAGGCAAGACGATGGGCTTGAGAATCGGAGTTGATATTGGCGGATCGTTCGCTGACTTTGCGGTCCTGGACGAGGCGGATCGCACGATCCGGACCTTGAAGGTCTTCTCGCGCCCGGATGATCCGGGCAGTGAAGTGCTGGCAGGCATGAAGCAGCTGACCGAACGCTACGGTATTGAGCCGTCGGACGTCGCATACTTCACGCATGGCACGACCGTTGGCGTGAACGCGGTCGTGCAGCGCAAGGGGCTCAAGCTGGGACTGATCACGACGAAGCACTTTGAAGATGTGTTGGAGATCGCGCGCCTGAAGATCCCCGATATGTACCACCTGAAGTCCAAGCGCCCCGCGCCGCTCATCACGCGGGATCGCGTCGTGGGTGTGGTCGAGCGCATGGCTGCCGACGGCACGGTGGAAACTCCCGTGGACGAAGCCAGCGTCCTGGCCGCGGCGAAAACGCTGCAAGCCGCTGGATGCGAAGGCGTGGTGGTGTCGCTATTGCATTCCTACCGCAACCCTGCGCATGAACTCCAGGTCAAGGAATTGATTCAAGGCGCGCTCCCGGGCATGTTCGTGTCGTGCTCGCATGAAGTCTGGCCGATCATCCGAGAGTACGAGCGCACGCTGACAGCCGTCATCGGCGGCTACGTGCAGCCGCGCGTCTCGCACTATCTGACCAGCCTGCAGGCCGCACTGAGCAAATCGGGTGTGGGCGTCGATCTGAAGGTCACCAAGTCCAATGGTGGCGTGATGAGCGCGGAGTACGGCAAGAACAACTGCGTCCAGATGATTCTCTCGGGCACGGCGTCCGGGGTGATTGGCGCGGCCTACGTATCGCAGCAGTGCGGCGTCAAGCGCTGCATGAGCCTGGACATTGGCGGGACCACGGCCGACATGGCGCTCATCATCGACGGCGAGCCTCAGTACGCGACGGGCGAGTACATCGGAGACTTCCAGATCCACATCCCGTCGGTGTCCGTGTCTTCCGTGGGTGACGGTGGCGGCTCCATCGCGTGGGTTGACCGTTTCGGTGTGCTGAAGGTGGGGCCTGACAGCGCTGGCTCCAATCCCGGACCGGTGTGCTACGGCCGAGGCGGCACGCAGCCCACCATCACCGACGCGTTTGCGGTCTTGGGCGTGATCGGCAACGCGGAGCTTGGCTACAACGCGGTCAAGGTGGACGTGCAAGCCGCCCGCGATGCCATTGCGCCGCTGGCGGAAAAGCTGGGCAAGGATCTCTTGGCCACCGCGGAAGCGATTGTCAACGTGTCCGTCTCCAGCATGTATGCGGGCGTGAGTCGCATCATTTCGCGTTTCGGTGTGGATCCGCGAGAGTTCACGCTGATGCCGTTTGGGGGCGCGGGGCCGATGATGGCTTGCTACCTGGCGCGCGCGCTGAACGTCGGGCAGCTGCTGGTGCCGACCACGCCTGGCGTGTTGTCCGCGCTGGGCGGCTTGATCGCCGACCTGAAGAACGATTTCGTGAAGACCACCTATTACGACTTGACCGAGGACACCACCCGGGCGCTACAGAAGGAAATGCACCTGCTCGAGGCCCAGGCGCGCGAATGGCTGTCCGCCGAGGGCGGCGATCCGGACAAGGCGTCGATTCAAGTGTCCGCGGACATGCGTTACCGCGGCCAATCGTTCGAAATCGACACGCCGCTCAAGCCGGACTGGCTGCGCGATGGCGACATGCGCGAGGTGAGCGCCGCGTTTCACACTGAGCACCGGCGCTTGTATGGCCATAGCGACGAGGCGGCTCCGCTTCAGGTCGTGGCATTGCGCCTGGTCATCACCTCGCAAACGCCGAAGCCGCAACTGCGAGAAATGGAACGCGCGCAGAGCGCCAGCATTCCGTCCAGGACCGTCGAGGTGTGGCTGGATGGCGCGCTGCGCTCGGTTCCGATGTACCGCCGTGCCGACCTTCTCGCAGGCCACACGTTTGATGGCCCGGCTATCGTGGCGCAGGACGATTGCACCACCACGGTTCTGCCTGGCTACAACGTCCGGGTGGATGCGTACGGCAATCTGGAAATCAAGTCTGTGGATCAAGCTGGAGCATAGGTCATGAGTTTCGATAAATCTACCCTGCAAATTTTCGCCAATTACTGCGTGGCGGCCGCGGAAAGCATGGCCTATACCTTGATCCGCACGGCCCATTCGGCCTTCGTCAAGGAGACGGAAGACTTCTCCTGCACGCTGATGACCCCGGAAGGCCTGACGTTCGCGTCGCCCAAGACGCTGGGTGCAACGTGGTATCCCGGGCTGGACTTCGGGTCCGTGATCCAGATGACGGGGCCCTTCGAGCCGGGCGATATCGGCATGACGAATGATGCGTACAGCGGCTATGTCGCCACGCACACGCCCGACATCATGATGTGGAAGCCGGTCTTCCACAACGGCGAGCTGATGTGTTTTGTTGGCGGGCACATTCACAACACCGACATGGGCGGGGCAGTGCCGGCGTCCCTGTCGCGGACCCTGACCGAGGTACAGCAAGAGGGCATTCGCTTTCCGCCGTCAAAGATCGTGCGCGCCGGCGTCTTGAACGAGGACCTCGTGCGCCTCATGGAGATCAACGTGCGCGCGCCGGAGCAGAACCGGGGCGATCTGAACGCGCAGATCGCGATGTTGATGACGGGTGAGCGCCGCATCCTCGAAATCATCGAGCGCTTTGGCGCGGACGCATTCAAAGAGGGCATACAGGCGCTGCTGGACTATTCCGAAGAGCAGGCGCGCACGCTGGTGTCGGACATACCGGATGGCGACTACCCGTTCGCGGAGTACGCGGATGAGGACTCGGCCAATGGCAAGCCGCTGCGCGTGATGCTGACCCTGCGCGTTCGAGGCGGAGATCTTGAGTTCGACTTTACCGGCAGCGATCCTCAGCTGAGTTCATCGCTGAACATGCCGACGGGAGGCAAGGAGCGGCATGTGCTCGCCTTGGTGGGGCTGAACTATGTGCTCTATACGCTGAACCCCGACCTGCTTCTCAACGCGGGCATGCTGCGCGTCGCCACCTGCGTGCTGCCCGAGGGGACCGTGGTCAATCCGCTTGCGCCCGCCGCCGTGGGGATGCGCAGTCTCACCTGCAAGGTGGTTCAGTACGCCACGATCGGCGCGTTCTCCCGGGCGATCCCGGATTTGATGCCGGCATCTCCGGCTGGTGGCATGAGTATCGTCAACGTGCGCACCACGTCCTCCGACGGCCGCAGTTTCATCGCGGCCCTGGGTCCGGTTGGCGGCGGCGCGGGTGGCGCGGCAGAGGGCGATGGGTCGGAAGCGTCGGGCGCCATCGTCGCGTTCCTGCGCAACACGCCCGTGGAGATCAACGAAGCCGAGGTGCCCATCCAGATCACGCGCTACGGCCTGGTGCCCGACAGCTCCGGGGCTGGCCGGCATCGCGGCGGCCTGGGCACGGTCATGGAGTTCAAGGTGTTTGCGCCCAACTCCATCGTCACCGCCCGCAACCGTGACAAGTCGCGCTTCGGATCGTGGGGCGTGCTGGGCGGCAAGGCCGGCGCAGTGTCCCGTTTTACGCGAAATCCTGACACGGCGCACGAAGAGGACCTTGGCGTTAGCGATCTGATTCACTGCCAGCCTGGCGATGTGATCCGTCTGGAGGGCTGCGGTGGCGGCGGTTACGGCCCGGCGTTCGAGCGGGATCCGGAGAGCGTGCTGCGCGACGTGCAATGTGGCTACGTTTCGGTGGCCGCAGCCGAATCCGAGTATCAAGTGGTGATCGTCGACGGCCGCATCGACGCCGAGCGCACGCAAGTGCTGCGCCGCCAGGCTGAGAGCGAACGGCCAGCGCAGTACCCGCACTTCGATTACGGGCCTGGCCGGGATGCGTTCGAGCAGTCCTGGACAGCAGAGCGCTACGACTCGTTGACCAGCGTGCTGGCGTCGGTGCCTCCGAACTGGCGTCACTTCCTGAAGCACAAGATCTTCAACGAACTGGAAGTCATGGAAAAGGAGGGCACGGTGCCCGAGAGCGGCGACGTCGTCCGATCCATCTTTGAGCGGGTGCGCAAGCAATACGTCCAGCTGCAGGCAGTTGGCCATTGAGGTGAGGACTTGCGTGCGGCGGCTTCCCAAGCCGTCGCCGTGAGTCCGATGCCTTAGCGCGTACCGCACCTATTTATTTTGGGGAATGCCTTCTGACGACTTTCAGGTCGTCAGCGGGTACCGCTGCGTCTTCATTCTGTTGATCGTTGGCCGATTGATGCGCCTATCGCAAATGCACGATTCTGCTCAGTCTAAGATGAAACAATCCTTATTGACCATTGAAACCGACAACACGCTGCCGGAACAGCTGGATGTCGCGGTAATCGGGGGCGGCGCGGCAGGTGTTGCAACCGCTTATGAACTTGCGAAGCTGGGAAAAAAGGTCGGCGTTTTCGAGAAAGGCCGCATTGCCGCGGAGCAGAGCAGCCGCAATTGGGGATGGTGTCGCACGCTGGGCAGGGACATGCGCGAATTGAGCCTGGCACGGCTCAGTGTCCAGCGCTGGTCTGAGCTGTCGGCCGAGATCGATGCCGATGTGGGGTTCAGGGCGCCGGGCATCACATTCGTGACGCGCAGCGAAGCGGAATTGGCCGGTTGGCAGACGTGGTACGAGTTCGCGCAACGCTCGGGTGTCGAGTGCGAAATGCTGTCGAGGGCGCAGGCAAACAGCCTGTATGCGCAGACGGGAGAACCCTGGATCGGCGGTGTGCGGACCATGAATGATGGCTACGCGGATCCGTCTCGCGCCATCCCGTTGCTGGCCCGGTATGCAGCGACGCAGGGCGTGGCCGTCTTGCAGAATTGTGCGGTCAACGATCTCTATTTCAGCGCCGGGCAGTTGGCGGGGATCGTCACGGAACGCGGCGTCGTTCGCGCGGACTGTGTCGTGCTGGCGGGCGGCGCGTGGTCGTCGCTGTTCTGTCTGAAGCAGAAGGTGGTGTTGCCCACCCTGAACGTCCATTCTTCCGCCTCCAAGACCCGGAACGACTTGCAATTGCCGTTTAACGGTCCCTTGAAAGCGCCGGAATTTTCCGTGCGCGAGCGGACGGGCGGCGGCTACATTCTGGCCAAAAGTGGCCGGGGTACGGCGCATATCGTGCCCAACAGCCTGCGGTATGGCATGCGGTTCAAGGGGCTGATCGCCAGCCGCCGGAAGAATCTCAATTTGCGGCTGGGCCGGGAGTTCTTCTGCCAGCTGTGGAACGAGATTTCCTATCTCTATTTGAACCGGTCGCCATTCGTCAATAACCGGATCCTGGATCCGAACCCCGATATGTCGCTCGTGCGTTCTGCCTATGAAGAGGCGCAGCGCGTGTTCCCCGAATTGGGGCCGGACATGCTGGACTACGCCTGGGGTGGGGCGATCGACAACACGCCGGACGGCATTCCCGTCGTCTCCCCATGTGACGCAATACCGGGCCTTTTCCTGTGCACGGGATTCAGCGGACATGGGTTCAGCAGCGCGACGGGCGCCGGACGAATGCTGGCGCGCCTTATCCACAGCGGCCATCTTTCCGACGAACTCAAGCACCTCTCGCATAGTCGATTTCTGTCCGGTGAGGTGTTGGCCCCGAACATCATCTATTGATGGGCGAGAGTTGCAAGACACGTAGGAGTTTTCAACCGCGGTAATGTGCTTGTCCCGCACTGGCGCCGGCTTTGATTACCATTCGGCGCATCATTGGCGGGCGTTATAAAAAGGGGAAAAAACCATGCATTGCAATCGAAGAGATTTTCTGCGAACAGTAGGCGGGTCCACAGCCGTTGCGTTGATGCCATCGGCATTCGGCGCGAATCAGTCTTCTTATCCGGATCGAACGATTCGACTGCTGGTTCCCTTTTCAGCGGGCAGCAGCACCGATATCGCGGCGCGGACGTGGTCTGAACAGCTGGCCAAGGGCCTGAATCCCGCCTCTGTTGTCGTCGAGAATCGGGCGGGCGCAGGCGGGAACATCGGCGCGGCCGTGGTCGCGCATGCGGCCCCCGATGGATACAGCCTGCTGTACAGCTCGGCCACGACCTACTGCATCAGCCCGTTCGTTTATCCGGACCTTGCGTACAACCCGGAACGGGACTTTGCGCCGATCGCGGTAACCATCAGCGTTCCCGTCTTTCTGGTGGTCTCCGGAGACAGCGACATCAAGAGCTTCGATGACCTGGTCAAGGCGATCAAGGCCAAGCCCGATCGTCATAGCTACGGTTCGAACGGTGTCGGCACGTCGGGCCACATCGCATGCCGGCGCTTCGCCAGTCTGATCGGGCAGCCCGAGCTCCTGCATATTCCCTACAAGAACGGCTCTCAAGGCGTCATGGCGGACGTGATCGGCGGCCGTATCACGTTTGCGGTCGATCCCTGGTCAGTGGTGGGCCCGCAGATCGAGTCCGGACGCCTGCGCGCAATCGGCGTCAGCAGCCGCGAGCGGTTATCGGTTGCTCCCAATGTTCCCACGTTGACCGAACTGCTGGGCCAGGACTGCGTCGTGGTGACATGGAATGGCCTGTGGGCGCCCAAGGACGTCTCGCCGGAGATCATCGCCCGGCTGCACGCCGCGATGGATCAGGGACGGTCGGCAGAGGGCTTGGCGGCGCGTTTCGAGCGGCAAGGCACGCCATTGATGCCGAGAATGACGCTAGAGCAGACTGGAAAGTTCATGGCCGAAGAAACGCAGCGCTGGAAATCCCTGGTCGAACTGACGGGCGTTCGAATCACGAGCTGACGTCTCCAGGACTTTTTCGCAACTTTCTATTTTTGAGTCATACCTATGAGCAACACCGAAAAGCGTTATCGCGTCGCCGCAATCGCCGGCGACGGCATCGGAAAAGAAGTGATGCCCGAGGGGCTGCGGGTCATGAAAGCCGCCGCGCAGCGCTTCGGCATCGCGCTTGAGATCGTGGAATACGATTGGGCGAGTTGCGACTATTACGTCGAGCACGGGCAGATGATGCCCGACGATTGGAAGGACCAGCTTGCCGGCGTTGACGCCATCTACTTCGGCGCAGTGGGTTGGCCGGACACGGTGCCCGACCACATCTCGCTGTGGGGCTCGTTGCTGAAGTTCCGGCGGGAATTCGATCAATACATCAACTTGCGCCCCGTGCGGCTGTTTGCCGGGGTGCCCTGCCCGCTGGCGGGGCGTGCGCCCGGCGATATCGACTACTTCGTGGTGCGCGAGAACACCGAAGGGGAGTACACGTCGCTGGGTGGCGTGATGTACGAAGGGACCGATCGCGAGATCGTGATTCAGGAGTCCGTCTATTCCCGCCACGGCGCCGACCGCGTCTTGAAGTATGCGTTCGATCTCGCCAACCGCAGAAGCCGCAAGCGCCTGACCGTGGCCACCAAATCGAACGGCATCGCGATCAGCATGCCCTGGTGGGACAAGCGCGCCGATGCGGTGGGGGCGGCCTATCCGGAAGTCTCGGTGGACAAGCAGCATATCGACATCCTGTCGGCCCGCTTCGTGCTCCAGCCCGACCGCTTCGACGTCGTGGTGGCCTCCAATTTGTTTGGAGACATCCTGTCGGACCTCGGGCCCGCCACGACGGGAACCATTGGTCTGGCTCCCTCCGCCAACTTGAATCCGGAACGCGCCTTTCCGTCGCTGTTCGAGCCCGTCCACGGCTCCGCGCCGGATATCTACGGCAAGAACATTGCCAACCCCATCGCCATGATCTGGTCGGGGGCGTTGCTGCTGGATTTCCTGACTGAAGGCGAAGGCGCGGGCCGCGCGGCGCACGATTGCGTGGTCAGTGCAATTGAAGAGATTCTGGTGTCCGGTCCGCATACCCGCGATCTGGGCGGGACGGCCAACACCACGGAGATGGGGCAAGTGATCGCCGCGCTCGTCCAAGGGAATCGCTGAGCGGCGAAAGCGCGCGGCAGGCGGCGGCAGTTGTTGCTAACGCAACGCCGCCGCCACCCGCAGCGCGTCAAACGAGACCGAGAACGACGCCCCTTGGCCGCCGATTCCGGTTCCCACCTCGATCGTCGCCTGGTGCCTGTCGGCAATGCGGGCAACCAGCGACAACCCGATGCCGCTGCCCGGCTCGATCGATCCCGGCACGCGATAGAACCGTTCGAAGATCCGGCTGCGCTCGGGAAAGGGCACGCCGGGGCCGTCGTCCAGGACGGTCAGGATGACGCGCCCCGCGGTCTCGGCGCACTGGACCAGCACGGTCCCGTCCTGCGCGCTGTAGCGGCAGGCGTTGTCCAGCAGGTTGCGGATCAGGATGCCCAGCAGGTCCACGTGGCCGAGGACGCGGCAGGGCTGCAGATCCATCACCAGGCGCTGGTTCTTTTCGGTGGCGATGGTGTGCAGGTCTCGCGCCACCAGTTCGGTGATCTCTTCCAGCGCAATCGCGGTCATCTGGCTTTCCACATCGCCTGACTCCATGCGGGCAAGGTCCAGCAATTGCTCGACGAGGCGGGCGCTGCGCTGCGTGGTTTGGGCCATTTTCTTGAGCTGGGTCTTCAGCTCCGGCAGGTCTTCCGTGTGCAAGGCGTTCTCGGTTTGCACCGTCAGCACGGCCAATGGCGTGCGCAATTCATGGGCGGCGTTGCTGAGGAAATTCCGTTCGTTCTCGAGTACGGATTTCAGCAGCGCATGTTGCTGATTGAATGCGACGATGAGGGGGCGAACTTCAATGGGAACCTGTTTTTCGCAGAGGGGGCTGAGGTCGGTGGCATGGCGTTGCCGCAAGGCGCGCGTGATCGCCGAGACCGGTTTGAGGGTGACGCTGCTGATGACCAGTGCGCCGCCGCCCACCGAAAGCACCAGCACCAGGGTGATGATTGCGCCTAGCGTGAAGCGGTCGTTGAACAGCTGTTGATAGTGCGATAGGGATGCCGCGACGACCATCTGCGTTTGCGACTCGGGGTCGACTTCGGAGTAAACGCGCCAGCCATCGCCGTCCACGAACCGCGTGGAAAAGCCGTCTTCTCCCAACTGTGCAAGCGGGTCGTGGGGCGCACCCTGAGAGCTGAAGATCGTTCGACCGCTCGCCAGATCCAGGGCGATCATCACGTGCTTGCCCGACGGAGAGAACCATTGCCGATTCGGCGGTCCGAGCGCGCCGTCGGTTGAAAGATGTCCTGATGCCGCCGCCGCGGACAGGAGCGCGATCTGCGCGGTGCTCATCAGGTCTCTGTCGCGGCCACCGGTGTTTTCGCGAATGACATCGGCCCAGTACAACGAGAACTGGATCAGCCAGGATAGCAACAGGGTGGTGGCGATCCCCAACAGCAATCGCACGCGTAACGATTTCGGCCCGACCATCTGTTTCTCAGGAATCGTTCCGAAGCCGATACCCGAAGCCGTGCACGGTCTGAATCAGATCGCCGCCCACCTTTCTGCGCAGCTGGTGCACGTAGACGGCGACGGTGTTGCTTCCCGTCGCGCCGCTGGTGCCGTAGACCTCGAGCTCAAGCGTCTCTCTGGAAACCGGGTGGCCGTTGCGCTGGACCAAGGCCTGCAAGGTTCGAAACTCGTGCCCGCTCAAGGGGACCTCTTTGCCGTGCAGCGTCGCGAAATGATTGGCGGGGTGCAGGGTCAGCCCGGCACATGACATGACCGGTGCAACATTGCCCTTGCTTCGCCTCACAACCGCACGCATCCGCGCGAGCAATTCCGACACGGGAAACGGCTTGACCACGTAGTCGTCCGCGCCGGCATCCAGACCCGCGATGCGCTCGCTCAACCGGTCCCGGGACGTCATGATTATCACGGGCGTGATGTCGTAGCGGGCGCGCACGAAACGCAGTATGTCAAGTCCTGATCCATCGGGTAAGCCCAGGTCCAGAAGCACCACGTCAAAATTGTGGTCGACCAGCTGCACTTTGGCCGCCGCCGCTTCCCGGGCGATCACCACGTCGGCGCCATCACGTACCAGAGTCGTCGTCAATGCTTCGGCGAGCATCGAGTCGTCCTCAATCAACAGGGTTCTCGTCATTCAGCGGTCCAAATCCAATAAGCAGAGCCGGATCATTGTGGGCCAGCGGCTTTAAAAAAATCTTAACGGACCGCCGCACGGAAGGGGGGCCGGTTGGCCGCCGCATCGCGTTGCGCGCCGTTGCTCCCATGCCACGTAATGCGCGCCGGATCCGGCCGTTCGCGCGCGTCCGGGGCAGGTTAAGAAAAAACTAAAACCAAATCGCCACAATGCGGAGGACACGGGTGAAGACGCGCCTGCGTTCCGATTACCTTGAGAAGGCGTTTGCGACGTAACAACAATGAAGAATCTAAGAATCTCCACCAAGCTGGCGATGGCGTTTTCCGCAATGGTGCTGATGCTGGCTGTGCTGTCTAGCATCAGCTGGTATCGGTCAGGCGTGCAAAGGGATGCCACGGACAGTCTCATCAGCGCCAGGATTCCCATCAATAAATCCCTGGCAACCTTGCTGGATCAGGTGCGCGTGCAGGGCGTCCAGATGCGCAACCTCCTGATCTTTACCGATGCCCAGCGGGTGGCCGAGGCGCAGCGCCGCATCGTGGAAAGCCGCCAAGCCGTCGTCGCGGAGTATGAATTCCTGTCGGGCGCGATCACCTCCGAGGAGGGGCGGCGCACGTTGGGCGCGATGAAGGATGCGCGAGCCAAGTTTGTGGCGAGCGGCGATGCGCTTCTCGATCTGATCCGGAAGGAGCAGAAGGCCGAGGCGACGCGCAACCTGATCGATGTTTTCCGGCCCATTCAGCTGGCCTATGAAGCGCTGATTCATGCGCAGATCGAAGTGCAGGCCAAACTGACGCAAAAGAGCAGCGCGTTGGCGGAAGAGGCCAGCGACAGCCTGCGCCGGGATATCCTCTTGAGCGGTCTGCTGGCGGCCGCCATGGGCTCGGTGCTTGCGTTGCTGCTCATCCGATCGATCACACGTCCGCTGTTGCGCGCGGTCAGGGCGGCCGACGAAGTCGCCGCTGGGAACCTGGGCAATTCGTATGCCGAAGACCGCAAGGATGAAGTCGGCCTGCTGCTCGGGGCGCTTGAACGCATGCGTGTCAGCCTGGCCTCGACGGTCAAGTCGGTGCGCCACAATGCGGAAAGCGTGGCCGCGGCAAGCGCGCAGATCGCCGCCGGCAACAATGACCTGAGCTCGCGGACGGAAAACCAGGCCAGCGCGCTGGAAGAGACGGCCGCGTCGATGGAGCAGCTGGGCACCGCCGTGCGCCAGAACGCCGACAACGCCCAGGCCGCGAACCGGCTGGCGATCGCCGCGTCCGATGTGGCCCAGAAGGGCGGCAAAGTGGTTGCGGAGGTGGTCACGACGATGAACGGCATCCGGGACGGCAGCTCGAAGATCTCGGACATCATCAGTGTCATCGACGGCATCGCGTTTCAGACCAACATCCTTGCGCTGAATGCGGCCGTGGAAGCGGCCCGGGCAGGAGAGCAGGGCAAGGGCTTCGCTGTCGTCGCGGGAGAAGTGCGATCGCTGGCGAAGCGATGCGCCGATGCCGCCAAGGAGATCAAGCAATTGATCTCGGCAAGCGTCCTGCAGGTGGAGGAAGGCACGGTGCTCGTCGACCACGCCGGCGCGACGATGGCCGAAGTGGTCGATTCGATTCGCCACGTCACGAGCATCATGGCGGAGATCAGCAATGCCAGCGCGGAGCAGAGCACGGGCGTCGGCCAGGTAGGACAAGCGGTCATGCAGATGGACGAAGTGACGCAACAGAATGCGGCGCTCGTCGAAGAGATGGCCGCCGCCGCGAACAGCCTGGCCGATCAGGCGTCCGCGTTGGTGCGCACCGTGGCTGTCTTCAAGTTGGGCGCTGCCGGCGAGCGGGCCGTCGCCGCCGTCGACGGGCTGAGCGCCGCCCCGTCAGCATTGCCTCAAGCAGCGATGCGTCCCCTTGCCGTGAGGCCAACGTCGGCATTCGGGCAACCCGCGATTGACGTGGGATTCACTTCGACGCAGCACTGATACCCGAAGCGCGCGTAGCCCGCCTGCGGCGACGGGCGGCTGCGCTGAAGTGCAACAGCGCTGTGCAAAGGCAAGCGTCCCTGGTAAAAAACTCCGGAGCAGAATAAATCAGAAAACTTATGCGGCCCGTTGCTACGGGTTTGCACCGAGGGGATGACGATGGGGAAGCCGACCGCAAAGCGAACTTTGCGCGCCAGGGCCGCTGCTGTTGGGAGGCTGGAACCACGCCGTTCGCTGCCGCGTCCACCGGATTGGCGCGAGATGCTTTCGGTCACCGCCGTGGGGCTTGTCATGGCCCAGCCCGCCGTCGCGGCGTTGAGTTGTCCTTCGGTCGACACCAACCCTTCCAATTCCACCACCTGCACCATTTCGTCCAGCCAGGGCGGGTCGGGCGCGCAGGTCAGTGTCGTCAACACCGCCAGCGCGGGTACCGGCGACAACATTGGCGGCTATGGCGGCAATTACACGGTGATCAACAACGGCGCCGTGCTGCAGCCGAGCGCTCCGCAAGGCGGCATCTTCGTTCGTCTGACGGGCGGCATGGGGTCCAGCGACACCAGCAACAATGCGACGAACGGCGGCAACGGCGGCACCATTACCATCAACAACAACGGCGGGACGATCACCGTTCAGAATGCGCCGACGTCCAGCACCCAAGGCAGCGGGCCCGGCATCTGGGCGGATTCAGGCGCGCAGTTCGGGATTTACGGCGCCTCGGTCGGGGGGATAGGCGCCAACGCCAATTCCACGGTGATCGGCGGCGGCAACGGCGGTCAGGGAGGCGATGGCTCAGCCGTCACCATCACCAACAGCGGCAACGTCAGCGTCTTGAACCTGCCCTATGGCGGCGTGGGCCTGTACGGCGCCAGTATCGGCGCGACGGGCGGGAACCAGGACAATGCGGCGACGGGCGACCAGGTCGGCGGCAACGGCGGTGGAAGCAATATCGTCAATATCTCGAATTCCGGGGGAGTGTCGGTCACCGGTTCTACGTCGCGCTATGCGTGGGGCATCGGCGCGGAATCCATCAGCGGCAGTGGCGGGCTCGACAACGGTAGCGGTTCCAGCGGCGGCGCGGTCAATTACTCGAATCCGACGATCATCACGAATACGGGCTCCGTTACCGTGAACGTCAGCGGGACGGCCCTGAGCAGCGTGCGCGGCCTGTATGTCCTGAGCCAGGGCGGCAACGGCACGACGTCCGAGGACGGCAGCGACAACGG
>JAEYVD010000391.1 GCA_023432075.1 Pseudomonadota bacterium
CCAATGAGATTTCCCCGAACGCCACGAATCTCAGCTTCGAGCGCGAGTTCGGCGCCATCATCGGCCGGCTGGACCTGATCGCCAACCTGCTCGGCGAAAACTCCCGGCGCATCGGCATCAACTACGCCCAGGGCCTGTTGCTCTTCAACTTCCTGCCTGTGCGTTAACAGGATTTCCATCGTGATCGATATCGCATCCATCCAGGCCGCCCGCGAGAACCTGCGCGGGCAGGTGCTCAAGACCCCGTTCACCCTGTCCCGCACGCTGTCCGACATCTTCGGCGCAGAGATCTGGCTGAAGTTCGAGAACCTGCAGTTCACCGCGTCCTTCAAGGAGCGCGGCGCGCTGAACCGCATGCTCACGCTGTCGGACGCCGAGCGTGCCAAGGGCGTGATCGCGGTCTCGGCGGGCAATCACGCCCAGGGCGTGGCCTACCATGCGCAGCGCATGGGCGTGCCGGCGGTGATCGTGATGCCGCGGTTCACTCCGACGGTGAAGGTCGCCAATACGCGGCGCTTCGGCGCCGAAGTCGTCCTGGCGGGCGACACCTTCGATGACGCCAAGGCGCGCGGCTACGAACTGGCCCAGGAGCGCGGCCTCATCATGATCCACCCCTATGACGACGAAGCCGTCATGGCCGGGCAGGGCACCGTCGCGCTGGAAATGCTGGAAGACCAGCCCGAGCTCGATACCCTGGTCATCGCCATTGGCGGCGGCGGGCTGATCTCCGGGATTTCCACGGCCGCCAAGGCCGTGAACCCCGCCATCGAGATCGTGGGCGTGCAGACCGAGCGCTTTCCGGCCATGTACGCCGCTGTCCAGGGCGCCACCATGCCGCCGGGGCAGTACACCATTGCCGAAGGCATCGCCGTCAAATCACCCGGCGATCTGACGCTGCCCGTCGTGCGCCGGCTGGTCGACCGGATCGAGCTGGTCAGCGAGGCGGACATCGAGCACGCCATCGTCGTGCTGCTGGAGATTGAAAAGACCGTCGTCGAAGGCGCCGGCGCCGCTGGCCTGGCCGCCTTGCTGCGCGCGCAGGAAGAGGGCAGCGACCGCTATAAGGGCAAACGCATCGGGCTTGTACTCACCGGCGGCAATATCGATCCGCTGATGCTGGGCGAATTGATCGAGCGCGGCATGGTCCGCGCCGGACGTCTGGCGCGCATCCGCGTCGACCTGCGCGACCTGCCCGGCGCGCTCGCGCACGCCACCAAGCTCATTGCCGACGCCCAGGCCAACATCACCGAAGTGCATCACCAGCGGGCATTCACGTCGCTGCCGGTGCGCAATGTCGAGGTGGATTTCGTGCTCCAGACGCGGGGCCCCGAGCACATCCAGGAAGTGATCGACATCCTGAACGCGGCCGGATTCGCCGCCAGCAACCACGATCACTGAGCCGCCAGGCGGTGTCAGTAATCCGCCATTTCTTTCAAGTTGCTGTCAGAAAACTGTCGCTCCCGCCGATCTTCGGCGGGAGCGATTTTTCATGGGCGACGTCAACGGTCTTGGCTGTCGTGCAGCCCAACATGTAGCCGGCCCAAAGACGAGTGATTCGCGCGCTGACGCGCCTCTGACCCCACAAAAAATGCATCTGCATGTTTCACGGCGGCCGGCCCTGAATTCTTCATGGAACTTTTTGGCATCCGTCCAACTCCCGCGAAACCGCGTCTGTTCAGGCGATATTCCCGGATCAGAACGCCATTTTCAGGCGGATCCGACGCCGGTTGGCGTCCATTCCGTGTTCTAGGGATATCCCCCACAAAGTCATGGTTGATACGGATAGGGGATGTATCGGCTCACGATTTACCATCCCGCGTTCATGTCGTTGCCGCCGTTCCAAGTGGCCTCGACGAACGAGAAATGTTCGCATTCAAGGCTGTGTTTTGCCGGCTGCGACGAATTAGGGAGAAAGCAGATTGATAAGAAACAGACAGGATTTCTGGTCTGGCGTGATGTTCATTGTGGTGGGAGGAGGCTTCGCCTTGCAGGCGACCACGTACTCCATGGGCAGTGCGGCGCGCATGGGCCCCGGGTACTTTCCGTTCTGGCTCGGCATCGTGCTGGCGTTGATGGGCGCGACGGTGCTGATGAGCGCCTTGTCCCCCCGGGCCGAGACCACGACGATCAGCCGCTATGACTTTCGCATCCTCTTTCTCGTCGTCGGGTCCGTGTTCCTGTACGGCTTTTCCCTGCGCTATCTCGGGCTGTACCTCTCGGTATTTCTGCTCGTCGTGATCAGCAGCATTGCCAGCCACGAATTCAACTGGAAGGTCGCCGTCGCCAACGGCCTGTTCCTCGTGGCCTTCTCCTACCTCGCATTCATTCGCGGGTTGGGTCTCATCTTTCCGCTGTGGCCCAGCGTGCTGACGAACTGAGGGGCCGGACATGGAATTGCTTCAAAACCTGATGCTGGGCTTTTCGGTGGCATTCACCCCCGAAAACCTGACCTACGCATTCATCGGCTGCCTGCTGGGCACGCTGGTGGGCGTGCTGCCGGGCCTGGGCCCCGTGCCGACCATCGCCATGCTGCTGCCCATCACGTACGTGCTGCCGCCCACCGCGGGCCTCATCATGCTGGCCGGCATCTACTACGGCACACAGTATGGCGGTTCGACCACCGCCATTCTGGTGAATCTGCCGGGCGAGACCTCGGCGGTGGTGACCGTGCTGGACGGGCACCAGATGGCTCGCAACGGGCGGGCGGGGGCGGCGCTGTCGCTGGCCGCCATCGGCTCGTTCTTCGCGGGCAGCATCGCCACCGTGCTGATCGCGGCCTTTGCGCCGCCGCTGGCCGAAGTGGCATTTGCGTTCGGGCCGGCCGAGTACTTTTCGCTGATGGCGCTGGGCCTGATCGGCGCCGTGGTGCTGGCGTCGGGCTCGCTGCCCAAGGCCATCTGCATGATCCTGCTCGGGTTGCTGCTGGGCATGGTCGGCACCGACGTGAACTCGGGCGTTGCGCGCTACGACT
>JAEYVD010000392.1 GCA_023432075.1 Pseudomonadota bacterium
ATCTGCTGTTGCGCAACGAACAAGGCCAAATCCTGGATCTGGGCGTGATGAAAGGCGCCGAACCCAATCTCCGGTACCGGCTCTTTGCCCGGGACCTGCAAGGCAGGGGGTTCGCCACGCGCACGCAGTTGCTTGACGACATTGCGCGGCGCATCGAGGCCGGGGAAGTCAGCCAGGAACTGCAGGTCCTGCCCGCCTGGGACAGGCCGCTGGGGGCGGATCTGGATCGGGGCACGCACACGGACGTATCGATGAAATTCGCGCGCTAGCGCCGCTCCTGCTCGCCCGCGGCGCGCGGCGCCATCGGATATGCTCCCGGCTCGATCAATTTTGGACCGGCCAATGAAAACCGCCACGGAGATCCTTGACGCCTATGCGTTGATGGGATGGAAGCAAAACGACCCGATGGCTCAGACGCTGCAGTTGCAGCGAGAGGCGCCCGAGGCGTTGAAGGATCTGGTGCTGCAAGCCCTGGACAGGCCGCCGAAAAACGCCACCTTCATTGACGCCGCGCTGGACCTGATGGCCGACGAGGCCTACACGGCCACAGTCGCCGAGGTCTGGCGGCGCGGCGCGGATTCCGAGCTGGCCTGCACGATCCTGGATTCCGCGGCCTTGCAATACCCCGAGGTCTTTGCGCCCGAGTGGGAACGGCTGCTGGCCGCCGTGCAGGCCGGTCACGGCGGCCCGGAGTACCTTGCCGATCACGCGTGGCGCGCGCTGGACGACGCCACGCTGGACGATTGGTTGAACCGCCTGGACGAGGATCTTTCGGAAGGCGGCCTGGACGACGCGCGCGCCATCGCGCTGCTGCGGTCACGCCGCCCCCACACGGTGCATGCCGTGTGGCGCCGCATGTTTCCCGATGCGGCCCATCCCGATGCCGCCCTGTGGTTGCAGCAGGCCGGTTATACGCAAAGCGCGGCCGGCCTGCGTTCGCTGCACGGCGACCGTCCGTTGCACATCGGCTTCAGCGCGGCGCAACGCAGACGCATGCAGGCGCAGCAACCCGCCTGGCGGCGCGAGGTGCAAAACGCGCATCCCACCTGGAGCGCGGGCGCGCGTCCCGCCATGCATGCGCGCATGGGGGGCACGCTGACGAGCCGCTGCGGCCAGTGTCACGGCCCCTTGCACCGGCTGCTGTCGATGCCGGACCCTGCCGCGGCCGGCATCGACAGCCTCACCGGCATTGAATTCGCCACGTGCCTGTCGTGCCAGGGCTGGGAGACCGATGGCGCCCTGTTCTTTCGTCACGACGCGCACGGCGCGCCGCAGGCGCATCCCGCGCAGCAGCTCGATACCCCGTTGACGCCGGACTCGGTCGCCAGTCCGCTGATGCAGGCCGACGTGACGGGGTTCGAAGCGCCCGCGCGCTGGCGCTGGCAGGACTGGGGCGAATCGAATGGCCGCCAGAACCTCAGCCGGGTCGGCGGCGCGCCGAGCTGGGTGCAATCCGCGCACTATCCGGCATGTCCCGATTGCGGCGAAGACATGCCCCTGGCCATGCAGCTCGATTCCGGCTTGCCGCAAGACGACGGCGGAGAATGGTTGTGGGGCAGCGGCGGCTGCAACTACACGTTCTGGTGCGCCGCCTGCCGCGTAAGCGGCCACCTCTGGCAGTGCACCTGACGCTTGATCGGCAACTGCATGCGGTAACCGGGCCGTGCGCCGTCTTCCCCGCACTGGCCTTCAGCGGACGTCAGCCCTTGGGCATCTCGCGCTTCAAGCAGGCATTGACCACCTCGGTCACGCCCTTGCTCAGCCTTTCGCGGTCCGGCGTGGCGCTCTTGGTCGCCAGCAGTTGGTCCAACTGCTTGAATTCCTCGTATGGCACGGATTTCTGCAAGCCGTCGACCATGCAATTGCAATAACTGGCGGCCTTCGCGTCGACTTCCGGCGACGCCTGGACCCGGGATTTGAAACCGGCGACGCACGAGCTGTAGGTCTCGCGCTGGACCTCGGGCGGATAGGCTTCCTTCTTGCCGCACGCGGCAAGCGCCGCCAGCGACAGCAACCCCACGCCCGCCGCAACCCGCAATGACGTTCCAGCCATGAACCCCACTCCTGATGAATTGAATGCGGACCATTGTGGCACAGCCGAAAACCACTGTTGCGGCCCAGTCGCCGTGCTCAGCCCATGCCCGCCGCGCAATCCAGGATGGCGCGCCGGAATTCATGCATCAGCGGCGACCAGGCGGTCCCCTGCCGGGAAATCAGCGCAATGGCGCGCGGCAGCGGCCGGCCCAGCGTCACGGGCAGCGCGACGACGTCCGACTCCGTCTCCAGCGCGCTTTGCGGCAGCAGCGCCAGCAGATCCGTCTGCGCCAGCAGCTCCAGCGTGCCCTTGGAAAAGTGCTCGACCTCCAGCGCCGCGGCGGGCAACGGCAGGTTGCTTTCCGCGTACCGCGAATCCAGGGCCTTGCGGGCAATCGAGGAAGGCTTGGGCAGGATCCACCGCAAGTCCGCCAGATCTCGCAATGCCAGCTTGCGGCGCGTGGCCAGCGGATGATGGCGGCTGGCCGCCACGCAAAGGCGGTCTTCCATGATCGGCTCATGGTGCAGGGTCGAAGGCACGTCCGCATAGATGGGCGTCACGGCCAGGTCCAGCTTGCCGCTGGCGACCTGTTCGTTCAGGTCATCCGATAACCCCTGCGTCAATTGCACCCGCAGCGCCGGTCGGCGCGGCAGCAGGTGCCGCATCGCGGGCATCGCCACGCTGTCGACGGTCGCGCCCGTTACCCCCACGCGCAGCAATCCCGCCTGGCCCACGCGCAATTCCGCCGCGTGGCGCATGGCGTCCAGGTACTCGGCCCAAAGCCGTTTGGCATGCTCCAGAAACACCAGCCCCGCGGACGTCAGGCGCAGCCCGCGGCCGCTGCGGTCCAGCAACGCAAGACCCGTATCGGCCTCCAGGCGCTGCAGCGACTTCGACAGCGCCGGCTGGCTGACGCCAAACGACGCCGCGGCGCGTTCCAGGTTGCCGTACTCGACGGCGGCGAGGAAATACTCGATATCCCGCAGCGACAGATTCATAACCAAAGTTCATTCATTTACGTACTTTCGGGAATATAACGGCCACCCTGCCCTCCTAGAATCCTGGGATCAACCCGAGCATTCACCGAGGCGAGAGCACAATGGAACACAAGCCGAACATCGTCTTGATCGTGGCCGACAACCTGGGATGGGGCGAACTTGGCTGCTACGGCGGCGGCGCCCTGCGCGGCGCACCCACCCCGAACATCGACCGCCTGGCCGCCGAGGGCCTGCTGCTGCAGAACTTCAACGTGGAAAGCGACTGCGTGCCCACGCGCTCGGCGCTGATGAGCGGCCGTCACCCCATCCGGACGGGCTGCCTGCAATCCGTGCCGCCCGGCCTGCCGCAAGGGCTTACGCGCGACGAGATCACGCTGGCGCAACAACTGTCGGGCCAGGGCTACGCCACCGCGCATTTCGGCAAATGGCATCTGGGCGACATCCCCGGCCGCTATCCCAGCGACCGCGGCTTTGACGAGTGGTACGGCATCCCTCGCACCACCGACGAAAGCCAGTTCACGTCGTCGATCGGCTTCGATCCCTCGGTGGCGGACATTCCGCACATCATGCAAGGCGAAGCCGGCGGGCCGTCGGAGAACGTCAAGGTCTACGATCTGGATACGCGGCGCGGCATCGACGCCGAACTGGTGGACCGGTC
>JAEYVD010000455.1 GCA_023432075.1 Pseudomonadota bacterium
TCCCTGCACACGGTGGTCACCGATGACGATGGCCGCCCCTTCGAAGTGCAGATCCGCACGCGCGAGATGCATCAGTTCGCCGAATACGGGATGGCCGCGCACTGGCGCTACAAGGAAGCGGGCGCCAAGGGCGGCCAGGTGGCCGCCTCCAGCGAATACGACCGGCAGCTTGCCTGGATGCGCCAGCTGCTGGCCTGGAACAGCGAAGTCGAGGGCGGCGCGGACACGCCGCCCGAACCGGGCAAGCCCGCCTCGGGCAGGGCCGCCGCGGGCAAGAGCCGCGGGGCGGTGGCGGCGCCCGCGCACACCGACGAGCGCATCTATGTGCTGACGCCCCAGGCGCGCGTGATCGAGCTGCCCGCCGGCGCCACGCCGGTGGATTTTGCCTACCACCTGCATACCGACCTGGGTCACCGCTGCCGGGGCGCGCGCGTCGATGGACAGATGGTGCCGCTGCAGACGCATCTGTCCACCGGACAGACCGTGGAGATCGTCTCCGCCAAGTCCGGCGGCCCGTCGCGCGACTGGCTCAATCCGCAGCTGGGCTTTCTGGCCAGCCCCCGCGCACGCGCCAAGGTGCGCATGTGGTTCAACGCCATTGAACTGCAGCAGCGCATCACGCAGGGCCAGGCGCTCGTCGAAAAGGAACTGCAGCGCCTGGGCAAGACGGCCATCAACCTGGAGCAGCTGGCCCAGAACCTGGGCTTTGCCCGCGCCGACGACCTGTACGTTGCCGCGGCCAAGGAAGAATTCAGCCTGCGCCAGATCGATGCGGTGTTCCAGCAGCCGGCGCCCGCGGCCGAGCCCACGCCGGCCGCGCTGCGCCACGCCAGCGCGGGCAGCGCCGAGAAAAGCGGCAAGAGCGGTGTGCTGGTGGTCGGGGTGGGGTCGCTGTTGACGCAGCTTGCCCGCTGCTGCCGCCCCGCGCCGCCGGACGCGATCTCCGGATTCGTGACGCGCGGTCGCGGCGTGTCTATTCACCGCCGCGACTGCCACAGCTACCTGGCGCTGGCCGCGCGCGAGCCCGAACGCGTCATCGAGGTGGCGTGGGGCGAAACCGCCGATACCTTCTATCCGGTCGACATCAGCGTGCGCGCGCACGACCGCTCGGGCCTGTTGCGCGATCTGTCCGAAGTGTTTGCGCGCTTGCGCCTGAACGTGGTGGGCGTGAACACGCAGAGCAAGCAGTCGCTGGCTCACATGGTGTTCACGGTGGAAGTGCGTGGCGGCGAATCGCTGTCGCGCGCGCTCGATGCGCTGGCCGAGGTGGCGGGCGTGTCGTCGGCGACGCGCCGCTAGCGGGTGTCCGGCAGCGGCGCCGCTGCCCGAGATTGCCCCGCGCGGTTACCAGCGCGGGGCGGGGGCGGTTCAGGCCTCAGTGCTCCAGGTCTTCATGCGCGCGATCACGCATGTAGAACGCGGCGACCAGGCCCAGGGCCACGCCAAACATCACATAGTAGGCGGGCGCCATGGGCGAGCCGGTGGTCTTGATGAGCCAGGTCACGATGAACTGCGCGAAGCCGCCGAAGATCATCACGGCCACGTTATAGGCCAGCGACAAGCCCACCGAACGCACGCGCGCCGGGAACAGCTCGGCCATCACTGTGCTGAACACACCAAAGAACGCCGACACGAAAATGCAGACCACGACCTGCACGGTCAGCAAGCGGCCGATCGACGGCGCGTCCGACAGCCAGAAGTACAGCGGGTACAGCACGATCAGGTAGCCGATCAGCGAGCCGATCACGAGCGGACGGCGGCCGATGCGGTCGGACCAGGCGCCCATGAACGGGGTCAGCACCACCATCAGCGCCGCGCCAGCCATCTGCACCAGGAAGGTCTGGTTCAGCGGCAGCATCAGCACCTTGGTCGAATACGTGACCAGGTACGTGAAGGTGATGTAGATGGACACAGTGGCCGTCACCACCAGACCCACGCCGATCAGCGTCTCGCGCGTGTGGGTGCGCAGCATCTGGCCCAGCGACAGGCGCTTGACCTCGCCGCGCTCGGCAGCCTGGCGGTCGGCTTCCTTCATCTGCTTGAAGGCGTCCGTTTCGTCGACGTTGCGGCGGATGTAGATGGCGATCGGCACGATCACCAGGCCAAAGGCGAACGGCAGGCGCCATGCCCAGTCGGCGATCTGCTGCTCGGTGAAGAACTCGGTGATCAGCGTGCCGCAGGCCGCGCCGATCAACAGGGCCAGCATCTGGCCCGCCATCTGCCAAGAGCCGTAGAACCCGCGCTTGCCGTTGGGCGCCATTTCGATCAGCAGCGCCGTCGATGTGCCGAATTCGCCGCCGGCCGAGAAGCCTTGCAGCAGGCGAGCGATGAGGATGAAGATCGGGGCCAGGATGCCGGCCGCGTGGTAGGTGGGCGCCACCGTGATCAGCGCGATGGACACGGCCATCAGGGAAGTCACCAGCACCATGGCGGCCTTGCGGCCCTTGCGGTCGCCGTACAGGCCCAGGATGATGCCGCCCACCGGGCGCATGAAGAACCCGACGCCGAAGATGGCGGTGGTCATGAGGATGGCGTTCAGTTCGCTGCCGGGGACGCTGGGGTCCGTGGGAAAGAACAATTTGGCGATGATCGGCGTCATGAACGCGAACACCAGGAAGTCATACCATTCGAGGGCGTTGCCGATTACCGCTGCCACGATGTTGCGTGTGGGGACTGCTTTGTGCTGCACGGGATCTCCTTGGGGGCTTTTTAAAATCCGGCCGACATTCTAGGCGGTGCCGCCCCGGCCGTCCCGGCAATCGTCCGGATGGGGGCCGAGACGCGGCCGCTGCCTGGCTTTACACTGCGTCTTTTCCCCACGAGAGTAGTGACATGAACGCGCGCACCTGGCTGGAAACGCTGGTTGGCTTTGACACCACTAGCCGCAATTCCAATCTTGCCCTGATCGAAACCGTCCGTGACTGGCTCAAGGGCCAGGGCGTCGAGGCATGGCTGGCGCACAACCCCGAGCGCACCAAGGCCAACCTGTTCGCCACGCTGCCGGCGCAAGACGGCAACCAGCAGGGCGGCATCGTCCTGTCGGGCCACACCGATGTGGTGCCCGTGGACGGCCAGGACTGGAGCACGGACCCGTTCAAACTCGTCGAAAAAGACGGTCTGCTCTATGGCCGCGGCAGCTGCGACATGAAGGGCTTCATTGCCGGATCCCTGGCCCTGGTGCCAGAATTCATGGCCATGCCGCGCAAGAAGCCCATCCACCTGGCGTTCTCCTACGACGAGGAAGTCGGCTGCGCGGGCGCGCCGTACATGCTGGCCGATCTGCACGAACGCGGCATCCGTCCCGAGGGCTGCGTCGTGGGCGAACCCACCGGCATGCAGGTCGTGGTGGCCCACAAGGGGATCAACCTGTTCCGTTGCAAGGTCCACGGCAAGGCGGCGCATTCCTCGCTCACGCCCCGCGGCTGCAACGCCATCGAATACGCCGCCCGCCTGATCTGCCGCATCCGCGACCTCGCGGACAGCTTCAAGGCCAACGGCCCCTACGATCAGTTCTACGACGTGCCGTTCTCCACGATGACCACCAACCAGATCCGGGGCGGCATCGCGGTCAACACCATTCCCGAACTGTGCGAATTCACCTACGAATTCCGCAATCTGCCGGGCATGCGTCCCGACGACATCCAGGCCGAAGTTGAAAAATACGTGCGCGAAGAGCTGCTGCCGAAGATGAAGGCCGAATTCGACGGCGCCAGCATCGAAATCGAGACCGGCGCCGCCGCGCCCGCCCTGGAAGCCTCGGAAGAAGCCGCCATCACCCAGCTCGTGCGCGCCCTGACCGAAGACCGCGCCACGCGCAAGGTGGCCTACGGCACCGAAGCCGGGCTTTTCCAGGGGATCGGCATCCCCACGGTGGTCTGCGGCCCCGGCCACATCGAACAGGCCCACAAGCCCAACGAATACGTGGCGCTGGATCAGCTTGCCGCCTGCGAAACCTTCCTGCGCCGCATGGGGCAGTCGCTCTGACGAGCGGGGCACCCGGGGGCGGGCGGCACGCCGGTGCCGTCCGCGTCAGGTAAAATGACGGGTTGCAAACCGGATTTGCGGCCGGCAGTGGCCTGCCGCGATGCCGGGGGAGATGCTTTGGTGAAACCTTACGACTTTCCGGATGCCAAGGGCCATTTCGGGCCTTATGGCGGTGTTTTCGTGGCGGAAACGCTGATGCACGCGCTCGACGATCTGCGCGCGTCCTATGACCGATATCGGGTCGATCCCGCCTTCCTGGAAGAGTTCAACTACGAACTCAAGCATTTCGTGGGCCGGCCCAGCCCCGTCTACCACGCCCGGCGCTGGTCCGAGCAGGTGGGCGGCGCCCAGATCTGGTTCAAGCGCGAAGACCTGAACCACACCGGCGCGCACAAGATCAACAACTGCATCGGCCAGGCCCTGCTGGCCAAGCGCATGGGCAAGCCGCGCGTCATCGCCGAAACCGGCGCGGGCCAGCACGGCGTGGCCACCGCCACCGTCGCGGCCCGCTACGGCATGGAATGCGTGGTCTACATGGGCAGCGAAGACGTGCGCCGCCAGGCCTCCAACGTCTACCGCATGAAGCTCCTGGGCGCGACGGTCGTGCCCGTGCATTCGGGTTCGCGCACCCTGAAGGACGCGCTGAACGAAGCCATGCGCGACTGGGTCACCAACATCGAAAACACGTTCTACATCATCGGCACGGTGGCGGGTCCCGACCCCTATCCCCGCATGGTGCGCGATTTCCAGACCGTCATCGGCAACGAATGCCTGACGCAGATGCCCGAGGCCATCGGCCGCCAGCCCGACTACGTCGTGGCGTCGGTGGGCGGCGGCTCCAACGCCATGGGCATCTTCCATCCCTACATCCCCCACGAAGAAGTGCGCCTGATCGGCGTCGAAGCGGCGGGCGAGGGCATGGACAGCGGCAAGCACGCGGCATCGCTGGCCGCGGGCCAGGTGGGCGTGCTGCACGGCAACCGCACGTACGTCATGCAAAACGCGGACGGCCAGGTCCAGGAAACGCATTCCGTCTCCGCCGGCCTGGACTACCCCGGCGTCGGTCCGGAACACGCGTGGCTCAAGGACACGGGCCGCGCCGAGTACGTCGGCATCACCGCCGACGAAGCCCTGAAGGCTTTCCACGACTGCTGCCGCATCGAAGGCATCATGCCCGCGCTGGAGTCCTCGCACGCCATCGCGCAAGCCGTCAAGATGGCCGCCACGCTGCCGCGCGACGCCGTGATCCTGGTCAATCTGTCGGGCCGGGGCGACAAGGACATGCACACCGTCGCCGAACGCGCCGGCATCGAGCTCTGAACATGACAACCCGCATCGATCGCATTGCCGCGGCTTTCGCGCGCACCGCAGAATCCGGCCGCGCTGCGGCGCTGATTCCCTACATCGCCGCCGGCGATCCTTCCCCTGGCGCCACCGTGCCGCTGATGCACGCGCTGGTAGAGGCCGGCGCAGACGTCATCGAGCTGGGCGTGCCGTTCTCGGACCCCATGGCCGATGGCCCCGTCATCCAGCGCGCCGCGGACCGTGCCATCGCGCAGGGCGTGGGCCTGGCCCGCGTGCTGGAACTGGTGGCCGACTTTCGCCAGCGCGACACCGCGACGCCCGTGGTCCTGATGGGCTATGCCAATCCCATCGAACGTATGGGGCAGGCGGAATTCGCCAGCCGCGCCGCGCAGGCCGGCGTGGATGGCGTGCTGGTCGTGGACTACCCGCCCGAAGAAGTCATCGAGTTCGCCGCCACCCTGGGTGAATACGGCATTGCGCCCATCTTCCTTTTGGCGCCCACGTCCACGGAAGAACGCATCAAGGCCGTCGCCACGGTGGCGCGCGGCTACGTGTATTACGTGTCGCTCAAGGGCGTGACGGGCGCGGGTTCACTGAACACCGACGACGTCGCCGACCGCGTGGCCCTGATTCGCCGCCATGTGCGCGACATTCCGGTCGGCGTGGGATTCGGCATCCGTGATGCCGAAAGCGCTCAGCGCGTGGCCCGATCAGCCGATGCCGTGGTCATCGGCAGCAAACTGATTGAAACCATGGAGCAGGCGGTCGCCAACGCACCGGCTGCCCAGCAAACCGACGCCGCAGTCGCCGCCGCCAGCGGCTGGCTGCGCACCATCCGGCAGGCGCTGGATCAAGT
>JAEYVD010000461.1 GCA_023432075.1 Pseudomonadota bacterium
TAAGCCAGATAGAGCGCCATGATGGCGCTCAGGTAGCTCTTGAGCGAGAAGAGGGTTTCGCGGACGTTCGGCAGTTTCATGGCCGCGCGTCCTCTTGCGCGCCGGCGCCGCTGCGGCCCAGCGACACTTTCAAGGCGTCAAAGACGCGCAGGCAGGCCTCCAGATCCGATTCGCTGACACCGTGGAAGATGCGCCGGCGCAGTTCGACGAGCACCTCTTCGACCTGCGCGCGCAGCGCATGGCCGGCGTCGGTCAGATGCAGGGTGCGTGCGCGGCGGTCGTGGGGATCTTCGCGGCGTTCCATCAGGCCGGCGGCCACCAGTTGGTCCAGCACGCGCACGAGAGAGGGGCCTTCAACGCCCAAAGCTTCGGCCAGCGCGCCTTGGCGAACCCCGTCGCCAAGACGGCCGGCCAGGATGACGGGCCACGCGGTTGCCTGGGAGAGTCCGTAGTCGGCAAGCGCCTTGTCGGCAGCGCCGCGATAGGCGCGCGACAGCACCATCAGGTTGGCGGTGGTGGCCATGAGCTGGGAGTCGGAAGGAGTAAGCATGGAATCGATTGTATCCTATCTATTAGCTTACTAATGATTGAAAATGGCGACTATCTCGATAGATTTTCTCAATTGGGAAAATAGCGGGACGGTTTTCCGTGGGTGGAAAACTGGGGGCGCAAGGCGCTGTCTTGAGGCGTCATTCGGTGACGGTCCGGTGTCTGACACCCCGGAAACGCCGGTCCGATGCGAGGATTTTCTCAGCGCGTGTCAGACACCGCATGAAGCTTCCGACACCCGTACTCCCCGTCAGGGATCAACCGTTGCAGTCGGCCCAGCAGTTCGGCGTTTCGTACAGACGCACGCGCGTCAGGCGCAGTTCGGCGCCGTAGTGGCCGTGGTAGTGCGGCGCCAGCGTTTCGAACACGATGGTCGCCAGGTTCTCGGCGGTGGGGATGCGGTCCAGCACGACGGTCTTGTGACCGGGCAGCGTGTCCAGGAAGCCGCGCACGGCGGTGTCGCCTTCGTAGACCAGGAACGCGTGATCCCAGACGTCCACGATGTGGGTCTTGGCGATGTGCTTGATCTCGGAGAAGTCCATGACCATGCCGTTGTCGGACTCACCGGGCGCCTGCACCACGTCGCCCGTCAGGGTGATTTCCAGCACATAGCGGTGGCCGTGCAGGTTGCGGCACTGGCTGCGGTGGTCGGGGATGCGGTGGCCGGCGTCGAACTCGAGCCTGCGGGTCACGGAAATCATCGCGCGCTCCGCAAGGCGTGGGGGTAAATCATGGAATGCCTATGTATTTGTGGGTTTGCAGGCTGAGCCGCCATTGCGGATGCTGCATACAGTACTGGACGGCCTGCTCGGTGTTGGCCGCGCGCGCCGGACCGTCCATGGGTTGCAGAAAGAAGTGCTCGAAGTCCAGATGCGCGAAGGCGTCGGGCAGGGCGTTGCCCTGCGGGTAGACCAGCTTGAGCTCGTTGCCGCGTTCGACCACGACCGGGGCCGTGCCCTTGGGGCTGACGCAGATCCAGTCGATGCCGGCCGGCGGCTTGATCGTGCCGTTGGTTTCGATGGCGACGGTGAAGCCGCGCGCATGAATGGCGTCCAGCAGCGGCGCGTCCAGCTGGAGCAGCGGCTCGCCGCCCGTGAAGACCACGTAGCGGTTGTCGGCGCCGGGGCCCCAGGCCGCGGCAATGGCATCGGCCAGCAGGTCCGGCGAGGCGAACTTGCCGCCGCCGTCGCCGTCGGTGCCGATGAAGTCGGTGTCGCAGAAGGTGCAGGCGGCGCTGGCGCGGTCGCTTTCGCGGCCGGACCACAGATTACAGCCCGCGAACCGGCAAAATACCGCCGCGCGGCCTGCATGGGCGCCTTCGCCTTGCAAGGTCTTGAAGATTTCTTTGGCGGAGTAAGTCATGGGGATGCGGGCGGCTGGCCGCCCCGGAATTCGAGCAAAAGCGCATCATTTTACTTGGCGCGGCCGATATCCGCCGAAAGACCCTGCGCCGCGCGGGTTCGCCACCGGCGGCAGGCGAGTGCGCCCGCCCGAAAAAACGACGGAATCCGCACGCAAGCCCGCGCTTCGCGCCTGCTGCGCGAAGCTTGCCGGCCCTGTAGACTTGCCGCCTATGTTTCACGTCCAAGACTCGCTTTTCATCGACGAGCGCGACCTGACCTTCACCATGATCCGCGCCCAGGGCGCCGGCGGGCAGAACGTCAACAAGGTTTCCAGCGCCGTCCACCTGCGCTTCGATGTGCGCGCTTCACGCCTGCCGCCCGAGGTGCAGGATGCCGTGTGCGCCCTGAACGACCACCGCATCTCCAAGGAAGGCGTGATCGTCATCAAGTCGCAGTCCTTCCGCAGCCAGGAAAAGAACCGCGCCGAGGCCATCGAGCGCCTGGTGGGCATGGTGCGGTCGGCCATCCAGGTCGACAAGCCGCGCCGCGCCACCAAGCCGACGCGTGCCTCGCAACGCCGGCGTGTCCAGCGCAAGGTGCTGCACGGCGAGGTCAAGCGGCTTCGCGGCCGGGTGCAGGGCGATTAGAGGCTGCCATGGTCCACGCGCGCCGCCGTTACCTGCTCACCCTTGCCGGGGTGTTTGCCGTCATCTGGACGGCGCTGGCCATCGATCCGCACGACCGCTCGGCCTGGGCGCTGGAAAATGCGCTGGTGCTGGGCCTGGGCGTCGTGCTCTTTGCCACGCGGCGCGCGTTCGTCTTCTCGCGCGTGTCGTACACGCTGATCTTCCTGTTCCTGTGCCTGCATACGATCGGGGCGCACTATACGTATTCGTTGGTGCCGTACGACGCGTGGTGGCGCGCCCTGACCGGGCGCACGCTCAACAGCCTATTGGGATGGGAGCGCAACAACTTCGATCGCGTCGTGCATTTTTCGTACGGCTTGCTGCTGGCTTACCCGATCCGCGAGATTTTCCTGCGCGTGGCCGAGGTGCGCGGCTTCTGGGCATACTTTCTGCCGATGGACGTCACGCTGTCGACCTCGGCGCTCTACGAACTGATCGAGTGGGGCGCGGCCGAGTTCTTTGGCGGCGATCTGGGCGCGGCGTACCTGGGCACGCAGGGCGATATCTGGGACGCGCAGAAAGACATGGCGCTGGCGGCGCTGGGCGCGGTCATCGCGATGGCCGTGACGGCGCTGATCAACTGGCGCGCGCGGCGCGATGTCGCCCGCGACTGGGCGGACAGCCTGAAGCCCGAACGACGGCGGATAGCCGAAAATCCTTGAAGTCCATAGGGGCATGACGATATATCGGATAAACCCGATATATGATTCGATAAATTGCGATATACCAATATGACCGCAACTTCCGCACACACTGAGCAGGACGCCACGCAACCGGCGATTGACGCAGATGCCATCCTCAAGGCGCTCGCCAATCCGGTCCGCCGCGACATCCTGACCTGGCTGAAGACGCCGCACGCCCATTTCGAGGAGCGCCCGGGCCACACCTTTGAACA
>JAEYVD010000569.1 GCA_023432075.1 Pseudomonadota bacterium
GGCCTGACCTGGCTGCTGCCGCAGGTGGGGCATCTGGCCCACGCCGAGGAAGGTCCGCTGATCACGTGGGTGGGCGCGATCAGCATCTGGCTGTTTGGCCCGTTCATCGGCGACATCACCGCCGGCCGCCTACCCAACCTGCTGTGGTTCGGGATCACGGCCTCGAGCGTCTGGTACGGCACGTATCTGCTCGGCCGCCGCGCCGAGGCCCAGCCGCTGGCGCTGCCCTTCGGCGGTGAACCCGAACCCCGCGACTACGGCCGCATGCTGGCCGATGCCGCCCTGCTGCTGCTGCTCGCCACCGTCGGCATCCTGCAGCGCACCCATGAAACGACGGTCATGCCCGCGATCATGGCCTGCCAGGCGCTGGCGTTCTATTCGCTGGCCCGCACCGTGGACCGCCCCGTCACCGGCTCCACCACGCTGGGCATCGCGCTGGCCGCCAGCTTTCTGACGCGCGGCTGGGTCGGCGCCCTGCCCATCATGATCGGCGCGGCGCTGGCCTTCTATCCCCGCAGCCCGCTCTGGAAATGCAAGCGCTGGCTGCTCTGGGCCGCAGTGCTGGCCGCCGGCCTGATCCTCGCCTGGTGGATCCCTGCCAGCCAGGGCAGCGAATACTGGATCCGCAACTGGAAGACCTGGAACCTGTCGTCGTTCGCCATCCCGGGCCTGCACGACGCCGCCCGCACGCTGCGCGACCTGCCGTGGTACCTGTGGCCGACCTGGCCGTTGGCGCTGCTGGCCATCTGGCGCTGGCGTGCCTGGATCCATGCCCCGCACATCTGGGTGCCCCTGATGCTGCTGGCGTGCTCAACCGTCATCCTGTTCTTCGTGGACGAGGCCGGCGATTCCGAATTCGTGCTGTTGGCCGTGCCGTGCGCGGTGCTGGGCGCGTTCTCGCTGCCGACCCTGCGCCGCGGCGTGGTGAACACGCTGGACTGGTTTGCCGTCATGTGCTTTTCGCTGACCGTGGCCACGGCCTGGCTCGGCTGGATGGCGCTGCACTTTCATTGGCCGGCGCAGATTTCCCGCAACATCGCCCGCCAGACCACCGGCTATGAACCCGTGATCTCGTGGGTAGCCTTTGCCCTGGCGGTGGTGTTCACGCTGGGCTGGATCGTCCTGGTCGTGTGGCGGCTGCGCGTGCGCCCGCAGGCCCTGTGGCGCGGCACGGTGCTGTCGGCCGGCGGCCTGACCGTGACCTGGATCCTGCTGGTGTTGTTGTGGCAACCGGCGGTGGACTACGCCCGCAGCTATCGCACCGTGTCGGGCCAGCTGGCCGAGGCCATCACGCAGCACAAGCGTCCTGGCGAGTGCATCCGCGGCCTGAGCCTGGGCAGCGGGCAGCGCGCCTCGTTCCTCATCTTCAACAACCTGTCGTTCCCGTTCGATACGCGCTGCACGCTGGTCCTGCAACAGACCACCAACCAAAGCCTGCGCGACGGCACCGCCGCCTACAGCGAAGGCGCCGAAGTCCTTTGGCAAGGCGGCCGCCGCGCCGACCGTTCCGAAACCTTCCGCCTGCTGCGCACCGGCGCCAAGCCATGAGCCCTGCCATGACGGCGCCGATGACCTTCGGCGCCACCCTGCGCGGAATCCTCAAGCAAGCATGGCCCGTGCTCATCAGCCAGTGGGCCAGCATTTCCTTCGGCGTGCTGGACACCGCCATGACGGGGCATTCCAGCCCCGACGACTTGGCGGCGATGGCGCTTTCCGCCTCCATCTACATCACGATCTTCGTCGGCCTGATGGGCGTCGTGCACGCCTTGATCCCGATCCTGGCTCAGCAGTTCGGCGCCGGCAACAACCTGGAGGTCGGCAAAAGCTGGGGCCAGGGTGTGTGGCTGGCGCTCGGCCTGTCGGTCGTGGGCGCCGTGCTGATGCTGTTTCCGGATATGTGGCTCTTCATGTCGGGCGATGTCGCCCCCGGCGTGCGCGACCGCATCGCGTCCTACCTGCAGGCGCTGGTGCTGGCCCTGCCCGCCGCGCTGGTGTTCCGCACCATCTATGCGCTGGGCACCGCGGTGTCGCGGCCCAAGCTTGTCATGGCCATCAACCTGTCCATCATCGGCTTCAAGGCGCTGTTCAACTGGATCTTCATCTACGGCAAGCTGGGCCTGCCCGCGATGGGCGCGGCCGGCGCGGGGCTGGCCACGGCCGTGGTGTCCTGGATGAGCCTGGGCCTGGGCCTGTGGGTGATCACGCACGACCGCTACTACCGCCGTTTCCAGCTGCGCATCGGCAAGCCTGACTGGAAGGCGCTCAAGGAACTGCTGCGTTTGGGCGTCCCGATGGGCGGCTCTTATTTGGTCGAGGTGTCGGCGTTCACCTTCATGGCGCTGCTGGTGGCGCGCGAGGGCACCTTCGTGACCGGCGGGCATCAGATCATGTCGAACCTGGCAGCGCTCTGCTACATGATGCCGATGGCGCTGGGCGTGGCAACCGCCGCACTGACGGCGCAGGCCATCGGCGCGGGCAACTACGCGCATGCGCACCGCACCGGCATGGCCGGCCTGGCGCTGGGCCTGATAGGCGCGCTGCTGACGGCCGCGGTGCTGCTGATCGGCCGCCCGCTCATCCTGGCCGCGTACACGGACGACGCCGCGGTGGCTGCCGTGGCGACGACGCTGCTCGCCGTGCTGCCGCTATTCCATCTGTTCGACTCGATGCAGTGCATCAACTCGTACCTGCTGCGCGCCTACAAGATCGCCGTTGTGCCGCTGATCCTGCAAACGGTCGCGCTGGCCGGCGTGGGTCTGGTGGGCGGCTGGTGGTTCGGATTCGGCCCAGGCCAGGGCGGCATCGACGGCCTGCGAGACCTGCTGGTGCCGGGATCGCCGCAAGGCGCCGGCAGCATGTGGCTGATGGCCATGTTCGGTCTGGCGTTGTCGGCCGCCCTGCTGCACTTCTGGTACCGGCGGATCCTGCGCACCGTGGGGCAGTAGTGACGGCCCAATGAAAAAAGCAGCCTTGCGGCTGCTTTTTTTTACTTCGGACGCTTGTCGATCACCCGGCGCGCCTTGCCGGTCAACGTGCGTTCCACATGCCCGGCATCCGACACCTGGATGCGCGCGCTGACGCCAATGTGCGTCTTGACCGCGTGCTGCAACTGCTTGCCCAGATTGGCGCGTTCAGCGTCGGACAGGCCCGAGAACTCGGCGCGCACTTCGGTCAGGATCTCCAGTTCGTCCATGTTGCCCGTGCGGCTCAGCACCAGCTGGTAGTGCGGCGCAAGCTGCGCGATCTTCAGGACCAGTTCTTCCACCTGCGTGGGGAACATGTTCACGCCGCGCACGATCAGCATGTCGTCGCTGCGGCCCGTGATCTTGCCGATGCGGCGCATGCTGCGCGCCGTGGGCGGCAACAGGCGGGTCAGGTCGCGCGTGCGGTAGCGCACGATGGGCATCGCTTCCTTGGTCAGCGACGTGAACACCAGTTCGCCCGGTTCGCCGTCGGCCACCGGTTCGCCCGTGTCCGGGTTGATGATCTCGGCGTAGAAATGATCTTCCCAGACGACCGGACCGTCCTTGGTCTCGACGCATTCGCTCGCCACGCCCGGGCCCATCACTTCGGACAGGCCGTAGATGTCGACGGCGTCGATGCCGGCTTCGGCCTCGATGTCGGCGCGCATCTGACCCGTCCAGGGTTCGGCGCCGAAGATGCCGATGCGCAGCGAGCTCTGACGCGGGTCGATGCCTTGGCGGCGCTGCTCTTCCAGAATGTTGCAGAAATAGGAAGGCGTGACCATGATGATGTCCGGACGGAAATCGTTGATCAGCTGCACCTGCTTTTCGGTCTGTCCGCCCGACATCGGAATGACCGTGCATCCCAGGCGCTCGGCCCCGTAATGCGCGCCCAGGCCGCCGGTGAACAGCCCGTACCCGTAGGCCACGTGAACCGTATCGCCGGGCTTGCCGCCCGCCGCGCGGATCGAACGCGCCACCAGGTTGGCCCAGTTGTCCAGGTCACCCTGCGTGTAACCCACCACGGTCGGCTTGCCGGTCGTGCCGCTGGACGCGTGAATGCGCGAGATGCGCTCGCGCGGCACGGCAAACATGCCAAACGGATAGTTCTCGCGCAGTTCCTTCTTGGTCGTGAACGGGAACTTCGAAATATCGGACAACTGCTTCAGGTCGTCCGGATGCACGCCGGCTTCGTCGAACGCCTTTTTGTAGTGCGGCACGTTTTCGTACGCATGCTTGAGGGTCCACTTCAAGCGGTCCAGCTGCAGCGCCCGCAGCTCGTCCTGGCTGGCATGCTCGATAGGATCCAGTCCCGGCTTGCTCATGGTGTTGGGCATGATGATGTCTCTCTTCTCTTTGGTTCTGTATTGCAGTCAGGCGTCCGTGGGCGTCCCGACGATCTGGCCCTTGATGCGGTAGGAACGCCCCCTGAACAAGGCCACGTTGCGGCCGTCCTGGTTGGTCACGGTGACGTCGTAGACGCCGGTGCGGCCCGCGAGCGAGCGCTCCTGGGCCACGGCGGTCAGCAGGTCGCCCTCGAATCCCGGCGCCAGATAGTCGATCGTGCAACCCGACGCCACGGTGCTGACATTGCGCGAATTGCACGAGAACGCGAAGGCGCTGTCGGCCAGGGCGAAGATAAAGCCGCCGTGGCAGGTCTTGTGGCCGTTCAGCATGTCGGGCCGCACCCGCATGGTCAGGCGCGCGTAGCCCGGCGCCATTTCCTCGACCTTCATATCCAGGCCTTGCGAGGCCGCGTCGCCGGCATACATCACCGAGCCCACGGCCTGCGCCAGTTCCTGCGGATCGGCCGGCACTTCAACGGGGGGAACGTGGACGCCCATCATTGCCCCTTGAACTGCGGTTCGCGTTTGCCCAGGAACGCGGCCACGCCTTCGGCATAGTCGGCGCTGCGGCCCAGTTCGCGCATCATGTCGCGTTCCAGGTCCAGCTGCGTGGACAGGTCATTGCCCAGGCTGGCCTGCAGCGCCCGCTTGGTGAACGCCAGGCCCTTGGTGGGCGCGGCCGCGAAATGCGTGGCCAGGCGCTCCAGCGCGGCGTCGAATTCCTCGTCGGCCACGCATTGCCAGATCAGGCCCCACTCTTCTGCCTGCTTGGCGCTCAGCTTGTCGCCCAGCATGGCCAG
>JAEYVD010000600.1 GCA_023432075.1 Pseudomonadota bacterium
GACTGGTTCGGGATGGAGGCCTTGACCACCGTCAGCGTGCCGCGGTTGACGGGCGTGTAGTGGATCTTGCGGAAGATGCGGTTGTCGGCATCCGCCACGAAGAGGTTGCCGCTGACGATCGGCGCGCGGCCCTTGGCCGCGGCGGCGCCCAGTTTGCGCAGCGCGCCCGGGAAATACAGGTCGTCCGAGTTCTGCCAGCCTACGTAGTCGCCCGTGGCGCG
This sequence comes from Pseudomonadota bacterium, assembly GCA_023432075.1. Taxonomy (GTDB): domain Bacteria; phylum Pseudomonadota; class Gammaproteobacteria; order Burkholderiales; family Burkholderiaceae_B; genus Achromobacter. The sequence goes on from JAEYVD010000600.1 coordinate 222, forward strand.
TTCGAACCCCTTGTTGATCGCATGCGACTGGCCCCGGTCGGGGGTGCTTTCACAATAGGACAGATAGCGCTCGTACTTCTTGATGATGTCCACGCTGCCGTCGGTGGAGCCGCCATCGATGATGATGTATTCCAGCCGCGGATACCCCTGGTTCAGCACGGACAGGATGGTGCGCTCCAGGAACTTCGCCTGGTTGAACGAGGGCGTCACGATCGTCACCTTGGGCAGCAGCCCGCTGGCGATGGGCGCTGGCGGACGAAGCTCGCGGACGAAGTCGATGAGCTGGCGTGAATACTCGTTATGGCGCTTGCGCATGTAGGACCTCAGCATGTTGGTTATCGGGTGGCCGCAGGCATGGCGCCCGGAAAGTCGGGGCGGGATTGACGGATGGCGAGGGCCACGCCGGCCAGCGTGATCGCCGCATAGGCCATGCGGCCCCAGGCTGCGGCGTGTTCCCCCGCCACGTGAACCAGTCCCGCCATGACGCACAGCATCGCCAGACCGCCCAGTCCGTTCAGGATCGCGACGGCGCGGGAGTTGCCGAGCCCCAGGAGGGAGAAATGCGCCGCGGCGTTCAGGGACAGGAGGCCCGACGCCACGATCAGCAATTGGAAGGTGCCCAGATGGCCGCTGGCGACGTTGTCGCCCAGCAGGACGTTCAAAAGCGGCTTGCTGACCGCCAGCACGGCCAGCGTGGCGCTGGCGGACAGCGCCAGGTTCCACAGCATCATGCGGCGGATTTCGCGTTCGGCGGCGCCGGGGTAGGGCGGCGAGACGGACAGGCGCGTCACGCGCGGCATCGCCTTCTGGAAGATGGCGACGGACGCCGTATGGATGATCTGGCCGACCTGCACGCCGACGGTGTAGATCGCCAGCGACGCCGGTCCCATGAGGCTGCCGACCAGCACCCGGTCGACCGAGCCGAAAGCCAGCGCGCTCAGACTGTTCAGCCACGACCAGCGCGAAAAGCGGAAGGCGGCCATCATGGCGCCGCGGTCGCGCACGGGCCGCACGATGAAGCGGTCATAGGCGCGCGAGAACACCCGCATTTTGACGCTGCCCGCGATGAGCAGGCCCAGCGCCTGCGCCAGTCCGGTCCAGGTCGGCGAGGCGGTGTACCAGGCGGCCGCGCACGCCAGCGCCATCGTGCCGGTGCGGCTGAAGACCTCGCACAGCGCGGTGGCCCGGAAGTCCTCGCGTCCCTTCAGGCAGCCCGAAAAGAGCTGGTCATACTGCTGCGTGAGGTAGATGGCGAGGGCGGGCATGGCCAGCATCGTGACGGCCACGCCGCCAAAGGTGGCGTCCGGCCAGCCCAGCCCCACCACGCCCCACAGCAGCACGGCCGCCAGGGTGACGACGGCCAGCGCACAGCCGATCAGCGACATGCTGACGCCGGCCGCGCGATAGGCGCCGCCGGGCTCGTGCATGCTCTCGGAGACCAGCTTGGTCGCGGTCACCGCCGCGCCCAGGTTCGCCGCGTTGCCGAATCCGGCCAGCGCGATGATCATGGAATATTGGCCGAAGCCGACCGTGCCAAGCTGGCGAAAGAGGATCGGCAGCGCCACCAGCGCCGCGACGGGACCGATGCCGTATTCCACCAGCCCCCAGAAGGAAGCATTGCCGGCGATGTGTTTCTTCACGAATCCAAGCATCGGTAACCCTGTCTGTCATGCTGGCGCGGCCGTCAGGCGACCGGCAGCGCCTGTTGCGTGCGCTCGCGCAGGAAATGGCCATAGGCCAGCGTGATGCCGTGCGTCAGAGAGATCTCCGGCCGCCAGCCCAGCGCCTGCACCCGCGACGAGTCCATCAGCTTGCGCGGCGTGCCGTCGGGCTTTGAGGTGTCGTAGACGATCTTGCCCTCGTAGCCGATCACGCGCGCCACCAGCCGCGCCAGGTCCGCAATGGAGATGTCCTGGCCGGCGCCGATGTTGTAGATGCCCTCGGCGTCCGGATGCTCCATCAGCATGACGCTCGCCTGCGCCAGGTCGTCCACATACAAGAATTCGCGCAGCGGCGCCCCGGTGCCCCAGATCGTCACGCTTTCCGTGCCGGCTTCGCGGCCTTCATGGAATTTGCGGATCAGGGCCGGCAGCACGTGGCTGCTGTGCAGGTCGTAGTTGTCGTGCGGGCCGTACAGGTTGGTTGGCATGGCGCAGATGAAGCGCGCGCCGTGCTCACGCTGATAGGCCTCGCACAGCTTCAGGCCGGCGATCTTGGCGATGGCGTAGGGCTCGTTGGTGGATTCCAGCGGACCGGTCAGCAGCGCGTCCTCGCGGATGGGCTGCGGCGCCTCGCGCGGATAGATGCATGACGAACCCAGAAACAGCAGCTTGCGCACCCCGGCCGCATACGCGGCGCGGATCACGTTGCACTGGATCATCAGGTTCTTGTACAGAAAGTCCACCGGATGCGTCTGGTTGGCCAGGATTCCGCCCACCTTGGCGGCGGCCAGGTACACCACATCGACCGGCGTGGTCGAAAAGAAGCGGTGCACCTGGTTCTGGTTTTCCAGGTCCAGCTCGGCGCGGCTGCGGGTCAGCACGTTCTTGTAGCCGCGTCGGTGCAGTTCGCGGGTGATCGCCGCGCCCACCATCCCGCGGTGGCCGGCGACGAACACGCGTTGGTCCAGGTTCGTCATGGCGCGCTACTCCTTGTAGGCGTAGATTTCGTAGCCGTTCTGTTCGACCAGCGCATCGCGCCGCGCTTCCTTCAGGTCGCTCTCGACCATTTCCTTGACGAGCTGCGCGAACGAGGTGCGGGGCGTCCAGCCGAGCTTCTCGCGGGCCTTGGTCGGATCGCCCAGCAGGGTTTCGACCTCGGTCGGACGGAAGTAGCGCGGATCGACGCGCACGATCACCTGGCCGGCCTTGACGTCGTGCACCGGCGAGAACAGCACGGTCGCCGTCTCTTCCAGGCCTTCGCCTTCCCACGCCAGCAGGATGCCCAGCTCGCGCGCCGCGGTGTTGATGAACTCGCGCACGCTGTATTGCATGCCGGTCGCGATGACGTAGTCCTCGGGCGTGTCCTGTTGCAGCATCAGCCACTGCATTTCGACGTAGTCGCGGGCGTGGCCCCAGTCGCGCAGCGCGGACAGGTTGCCCAGGTACAGGCATTCCTGCAGCCCCAGCACGATGCGCGCCAGGCCGCGGGTGATCTTGCGGGTGACAAACGTTTCGCCGCGCTTGGGCGATTCGTGGTTGAACAGGATGCCGTTGCAGGCATACATGCCATAGGCTTCGCGGTAGTTGACGCTGATCCAGTAGGCGTACAGCTTGGCGGCGGCGTAGGGGCTGCGCGGATAGAAGGGGGTGGTTTCCTTCTGCGGCGTTTCCTGCACCAGGCCGTAGAGCTCGGACGTGGACGCCTGGTAGAAGCGCGTCTTGTTTTCCAGCTTCAGGATGCGGATCGCTTCCAAGAGGCGCAGGGTGCCCAGGCCGTCGGCGTTGGCCGTGTATTCCGGTTCCTCGAACGAGACGCCCACGTGGCTTTGCGCGGCCAGGTTGTAGATCTCGTCGGGCTGCACCGACTGGACGATGCGGATGAGGCTGCACGAATCCGTCATGTCGCCGTGGTGCAGCACGAAATTACGGGGCTGGTCGTGCGGATCCTGGTACAGGTGGTCGATCCGCGCGGTATTGAACAGCGAAGCGCGCCGCTTGATGCCGTGGACCTCATAGCCCTTGGCCAGCAGAAGCTCCGCCAGATAGGCCCCGTCTTGGCCAGTTACGCCGGTAATCAGTGCCCGTTTTGGCATGGTTGTGTCCTTAAGACTTAGTGACTGCACGAAAGGAGCCGATGGCTGCGTTACCAATGTGCAAAGAGATTACTGTTGCACCAGCCGCTGAGATATCGGCCAAAAGGTCTAAGAGATCCGCCTGTCGGTAGGGAAAAAAGGACTGGATTGATTCATCCAGCGCGCCCAACGCGGTAACCGCCAGCATGGCCACCAGCGCGGGACGCCGGTTCACCGACAGGTAGATCAGCGCGGTCAGGCAGGCGTAGGCGGCCAGATGCAGCCGCTTGTCGCCAAAGGCGTCGGACATCTCCGCCGCCAGCCCTGGCAGGTTGCCCACCGTGACCAGCACGATGAAAAAGAGAGCCGCCGCGGGCAGGCAAATCCTTGCCACGCCCGGGCGCCAGAAGGGAACTGAAACCTGCTCAGACACGACCGTACATATCCTGGAAGCGGACGATGTCGTCTTCGCCTAAGTACGCGCCCGATTGCACCTCGATGATTTCCAGCGGAATCTTCCCGGGGTTTTCCAGGCTGTGGATCTCGCCCAGCGGGATGTAGGTCGACTGGTTCTCGGTCAGCAGGTACTGCTTGTCGCCGTTGTAGATACGGGCCGTTCCCGACACCACGATCCAGTGCTCGGCACGGTGGTGGTGCATCTGCGAGGACAGGCGCGCGCCGGGTTTCACGGTGATGCGCTTGACCTGGTAGCGCGGCCCCTGGCCAACGGAGTCGTACGACCCCCACGGCCGCTGGACCTCGCGGTGGTGGTTGAGCTCGCTGCGGTGCTGCGACTTGAACACCTCGACCAGGCGCTTGACGTCCTGCGAGCGCGACTTGTGCGCGACCAGGACCGCATCGGCGGTCTCAATGACGACGATGTCGTCCAGGCCCACCGACGCGACCAGCCGGCTGGTCGAATGGATGAGGCAGTTGCGCGAATCCTCCACCATGACGTCGCCCGTGGTGGAGTTGCCTTCCACCGACTTCTGGGCGATGCCCCAGACGGCGTCCCACGCGCCCACGTCGCTCCACGAGGCCGCCAGCGGGATGACCACCGCGCTGTCGGTGCGCTCCATGATGGCGTAGTCCATCGAATCGCTGGGGCACGCCTCGAACGCCGGGCCGTCCAGGTGAAAGAGCCCGTGGTCGCCATGCCCGGTGGCCACGGCAGCCTCGGCCTGTTCCAGGATCTTGGGCGCCAGCCGCCCCAGTTCGGCCAGGAAGACCGAGGCCTGGAAGGCGAACATGCCGCTGTTCCAGTAATAGCCGCCGTCGTCGATGAAGCGCTGGGCGACCTCGGGCGACGGCTTTTCCACGAACCGGCGCACGCGGCGCGCGGGCGCCATGGCGCCGGGCTCGTCGGCCTGGATGTAGCCGTATCCGCTGAGCGGCGCGGTGGGCTTGATGCCGAATGTCACCAGCGCGCCCTGACGGGCGGCGTCGTACGCCTGGGCGAAGGCCGCGCTCAGCACCTCGCCATCCTCCAGCACGTGGTCCGACGGCATGATGAGCATGATCGGGTCCTCGCCATCCTGCATCGCCCGCAGCGTGGCGGCGGCGATGGCCGGCGCGGTGTTGCGCGCGAACGGCTCCAGGATGACCTCGGCGTCCTTGATGCCCAGCTCCTCCGCCTGTTCCGCCGCAATGTAGCGGTGCGCCTCGTTGCAGACGAGGATGGGGCGGGCCTGCGCGCCGGCCGAGTCCAGACGCCGCAGCGTGTTCTGCAGCAGGCTGCGGTCATCGGTCAAACGGATGAACTGCTTCGGCAGCAGTTCGCGCGACAGCGGCCACAGGCGCGAGCCTGAACCGCCGCAAAGAATCACAGCCCGGTACGGGGGACGGGGGTTGGTCATGGCTCTCACTCCTTGAAGTAGGCCTGGGTGTACGGATGCACGCCGGGATCGGCGGCGATCACTTCCCCGGGCAGCCAGCGGTAGCCGCTGTGCTGCGCCAAGGGAAGGCTTGCGGTATCCAGAGAAAGCTCGGCCTCGTAGGCGAGGACGACGTAGTGGGTGGAGCG
>JAEYVD010000618.1 GCA_023432075.1 Pseudomonadota bacterium
GATGAAGAGGAACACTTCGCTCAACCGCACGCCCGCATCCTGCGTGTAAACCTCGCGGTATCGCCGTAGCGCCGGCGCAAACCAGTTCTGAGCGCGCCACGCCAACAAACCCGCGCACAGCATCGCGGCCGCCGCCGCAAGCCAGATCATGGCAAGCCCTGCGCAAAGGACGCAACTCCCGGCGCCTGGCCCGTCAAGTCCGAAAACCAGCGGGCGTCCAGGCTCACGCCCTTATCCGCCCAATCGCGCGCAAAGCCGGGCAGCGCGCCGCATCCCCGAAACCCCTGGATGCGATCAAAGCCAAACAAGTCCTGCAACTGAATGCGGCCACTTTCCATGCCCGCCACTTCGACGATCGACGTGACGACGCGGCGGCCATCCGCCAGCCTTGCCTGCTGCACGATCACGTCCACGCTGGCGGCAATGTGCTCGCGGACGGCTGCCAGCGGCAGGTCCAGCCCAGCCATGAGAATCATGGATTCCAGCCGCGCCAATGCGTCCCGCGGAGAATTGGCATGCAGCGTCGTCAGCGAACCTTCGTGGCCCGTATTCATGGCCGTCAACATGTCGAACGCCTCGGCGCCCCGGCATTCGCCCACGACGATGCGGTCGGGCCGCATGCGCAGCGCATTGCGCACCAATTCGCGGATGTCGATTCGGCCTCTGCCTTCCTGATTCGGCGGCCGGGCCTCCAGCGCCACGAGATGCGTATGGTTGAGCCGCAATTCCGCGGCGTCTTCGATCGTGACCACGCGCTCGCCATCCGGAATTTCGTTCGACAGGATGTTCAGCAGCGTCGTCTTGCCCGCCCCCGTCCCCCCGGACACAACCAGGTTCTTGCGCATCCTGACGCACAGGGCCAGAAACTGCGACATCGCGTCGCTCAGCGCGCCCAGCGCAATCAGGTCCGGCATCTGCGGCCGGCGCTGCGGAAATTTGCGTATGGTCAGGCTGGCGCCCTTCATCGCCACTGGCGGAATGATGGCGTGCACCCGCGAGCCATCGGGCAGCCGCGCATCGACCATCGGCGAGCTTTCGTCGATGCGGCGCCCCAACGGCGTCACGATGCGTTCGATCACCCAGCGCACCGATTGTTCGCTGGTGAATGCGGCCTGTGCCCGCCACAGGCGTCCCGCACGCTCGACATAGATTTCGTCGTAGCGGTTGACCATGATTTCCGTGATATCGGGGGCCGCGAGCAACGGTTCCAGCGGCCCGAGCCCCACCGCTTCGTCGAGCACCTCGCGGCACAGCGCCGGCTTGTCCGCGTCGGGCGGAAGTTCGGTGTCCGTGGCAACGATCTGCATCAGAAGGCGTTCGGCCTCAGCGCGCAGCATGCCGTCGCTCATCCCCGCCACGTCGCGCCGTCGCAGATCCAGCGCGCTCAGCAGGGCTGCGTGAAGCCGTTGACGGTCGTGAAGCCGATGCGTGGTGCGCGGAGGAACGACCGCCGGCGCAATGCCCGCGTCATCGCCGATCGGCCGTTCTTCCGGTTGATCCGGCGTTGCTGGCACGGCGTTCGGACCTTCGAGACCTGAAGCCGCCTCGAGTTTCGGCATCGACACGCGCAGCCTGCAAGGCCCGATCAGGATCTCGTCATGGGGCTGCACCGGCGCATGCCGCACGACCCGCACCCCATTCACCATCGTGCCCGCGAGCGTGCCCAGGTCTTCCAGGACGATTTGATCCGCCTCGCGCAGAAGCCGGGCGTGCTGACGTCCGACTCGCCAGTTGGGAATCCGCAAACCGCATTGGACGCCTCGTCCAATCAGCACGGGCGCGCGCAGCTTGAGCTGCTGCTGCGCGGCGTCCTCGAAAGTCAGTTCAATGTCGAGCATCGTGCCCTTCCCCATAAGGCGAATTGGCCTCGGCAGACGTCCGTCCCCATTGCGACCCCGCGCCTGAATACGGATCCCAACCGATTGAATCCGTGGGAACCGCCGTTCCCAAGCGAGGCGGATTGGGAAACGTTGCCTCCAGCGTCTCGCGTCCGCGGCGTACGCGATCGGCCATGGCCGGCTCAGCCTGCGACACGATCTTGGGCGTTACGAAGATCGCCAGTTCGGTTTCGCGGCGTTGATAGCGGGTTGAGGAAAACAGCGCGCCCAGGATCGGAATGTTGCGCAAGCCCGGCAGACCGCTGACGTCGGTGCCCTGCTCGCGCGAAAGAAACCCGCCGATGACAAGCGTGTTGCCCGAACGCACGTTGAACTCGGTGGACGCGCGGCGCGTTCGCAGGGCAGGACCGCCCGGAAGGCTCAGCGACGTGTCGACCGAACTGGCCTCCACCTCGATCAACGACCGGATAACCCCATTGCGGTCGATCCGCGGCGTGATATTCAGCGACACGCCGTAGGGCTTGAAAAGCGTGGTGGGATTGCCCCGTGCATCCGTGGAGGCATAGGGCACCTCCCCGCCGGCGAGAAACGTCGCGCTGGCGCCGCTGCGCGCCAGCAACTGCGGTTGCGCAAGCATCACAGCTTCACCTGTTTGCGCCAGCGCGGCAATACGCGCCGACAGCAGTGCATTGACGCCGAAGTAGCCCGCGGCCGACGCAACCGGCGCCGCCGTCTCGATGATCTGTTCGCCAGGTCGCGTCATGCGGCCGCGCGAGCCCCCGTCCCACGCCAGACCCGCATTGACGCCGCCCTGCGTCATGCCATCCCAGCGCACGCCAAACTCCTGCAGCCGCGACGTGGGGATCTCGACCACCTGCACGTCCAGCAGCACCATGCGGTCCCACCCCACCTGACCGGTGAAATCCACAACGTCCGGATATCGGTCCACCAACGCCGCAATGCGCGCGCGATCATCGTCGGACAGGTCATCGCCTTCGATGAGGATGCGGCCGCCCACATTCGAGCTGCGCGCCCCTGGAATCCGGGAGAGCAGACTCTGGACCTCCTCGCGTAATCGCGGCGTGCCGGCAGGGACCACACGCAATTCGTAGGCCGCCACGCGGTCGCGTCCAGCCCACACATGCACGGACGACACGCCTTCGGCGCGCGCAAACACCACGACTTCGCGCCCTTCCGCCGCTACGGCGCTGGCCACCTGGCTATTGCCGATGGCGACTCGCCGTACCCCTGGGTGCGGCAACACGCGCGTTTCGCCGACTTGCAGTTCCAGCGTCTGGGTGTTGGACCATGCTGGCAGACAGGCCAGGCACAGCACCATGGCGAGCAGGCTTTGGATGCGGGTCATGGCCGCTCCGCATCAAAGCTTGCCTGGGCATCCAGGCGATCGCCGTAAACGATGGCGACGCCGGGTAATGGCTTGGGTTCGGCGTCCAACCCCATGAGGGACGCCAGATCGCTCTGTGCAGCGGGATTCACGGACGCCGCGTCGTCGCGATGACGCAGCATTGCGGTCAGCACCCCAGCCTGCCGCGCGGCAATGAACCGCATGGCTTGGTCAGGCGTCGCGGCCAGGGTGATGTTGCCCGCGCCATCGTCGCTGCCCACGGTCAGGACGCGCATGCTCTGCAGCACCGGGACAGTGAGTTCGCGTTGGCGATGATTGAAGGTCACGTAGATATCGATCGCGTCACCGCCTTTCAGCATATCCGCAAGCCCGCCAAGGTCTGTTGCGGCAACCGTGAGCGCGCGCTGCCCCGCTTCAAGCCGCGCGGCCAGCGAGGGCTGCGGCGGCTCGTAGGTCATGAAGCTTCTCAGCAAGGGGTCTCCGTGCGCCAAATCGGCGAGTAGCGTGGCGCCCAGCACGCTGCCAAGCTCCATGGGGTCGACACTGGCGCCCGGCGCCCAGGGCTGCGGTATCTTGCGCACGGCCAGGTGCATCTCTTCGAGCAACGTGCCGGCCGGCAGGTCATAGGCCGCCACCAGACGGCTGACCAGGGGCGTCTGCGCTTCAGCTTCCAGCGCCTGCACACGCTGCTGAACGTGCTCGCGCACGGCCCAGGCCGCGACCAGGCCCGCCAGCACCGCCAATCCATACACGCCGGTACGGCGCAACCGCTCGGCGCCGCGAATGATCCAGGGCTTCATGGCGCCCACCCGAGGGCACGCAGCCCGCTGCCGCCTTCCACGGGCACGAGCCAGAGCTTCATCCGTTCCCGTTCACGCGCCCACCATTGGCCATCGCGAGCGGGTTGTGCGCCCATTTGCGCCGCGTTCCCAGACGCTGCTTTGGCGGCCTCCTCACTATCCAGGGCGCCCTGCGGCATCCATCCCGTCCGCCGCAAGGCGGCATCCAGCAGTTCAGCCAGCTCTCGCGGTGGCAGCGCGTACTGCCAGATCCGGTCGGAAACCTTGACGCCCGACTCCATCAAGGCGACGTCCGACCGGACGCGCGCGCCCTTCGGCAACCACGCCGGCAGAGACGCGGTGGGAGCCGCCCGCACGGGAATTGCCGACAGGCTGCCGACGGTACGATCCGCGCCCCCCTTTTCCAGTTGCGCCACCCAGCGCTCGTCGCCAACACGGCCCGACAGGATGAGTTGCCCCGGCAGCACGTGCAGATCCGCCAACGCAGGTTGCTGCGCGACCAGCGTACGAGCGAGGGTTGAGGGACGTCCGGGTGCGTCGAACATCCATACCTGTGCTGGCATGCCGTGCAGCCACAACCGGTCCGCCACGCGTTCTCGCACGGCGCCAGCGGGAAGCCGCAGGCTCTCAAGGCTGGACACGACCCGCGATGCGCCCGCGCGCTCAGGCAACAGCATCAACGCACAGCAAAGCCCGACGCCAATTGCAAACAAGACAGCACGCAATGGCATGCCACGCCCTTTACCCGCGTTTAGGACAAGGCTCATCTTCCGCCCTCCGCACGCTTGCCAAGTCGATCGCCAGGCACGACATCTCCCCAGGCGGAAAGCCAATCCCGCGACAACGCCGGCCGTCCCCAAGGCGCCTCCGCACGGTTGACGAAACGCTGCATCCTGCCCGCTTCTGCCAGCGAAGTCCGGCTCGATTGAAGCCAGCCCGTCGGCGATGCCCCGATACGGCGTTGCGCATCCGCATCGCCATGCGCATAGCCCGCGCCGCTTGCCACGCTGAGCTGACGCGAGACCGGCAATCCAAACATGACGTTGACGGCCGACGGCAGCGAGCGGACTTGCACGGACAGCAAACGCATTGCCCCGCCGAACCATTCGTCCTGCAATGCGCGAACACCCGGCCCGGAAGATCCAGGCCAGCTTTGCGCGCTGCCTTCCAGGTCCATCCGCGCCGGCGCGCGAAGCGTTGCCACCGGCTGCCCCAGCGCCGACGCCATGACGGCCTGACGACTGACCTGGGTCGTGCGCTGCGCCGAAAAGTGCATCGCGCCGATATCCGATACCGCCCAGAGCAGCACGGCCATGAGCGGAAACATCAACAACGCCTCGACCACTGCCTGCCCGTGTTCGTTTGATCCGCGTTTCATCACGGCAGCCCCCTCACCAGCGCGTCTTCTTGCGGCGTGACTGCGGCAAGGCGAGCCTGCCAATAAGGCCGAAAGAGCGTGGCGAGCTCCAGGCGCCCGTCGGCACGCCGCTCCGGCCGGGAAAAATACGTTTCGGCGGCCGTGCTGACCGTGATGGCGCCAGTTCGGCCCAGTGCGGCATAGCGGAATTGGCCGAGGGGCGCCGCGACCGCGCTATCGCCATCCGTGGTTTTCAGGGCGGCCGATTGCAGGCTGACCGCCACGGCAAAACGCAAGGGCTGGGCAAGACGCTTGAGCACAACTTCCCGGTAGGCAGGCAGGCCGCCCCCGGCCCAACGGCTGACCCCCGCCATTGCGTATGAGTTCGCCATGGGGTTGTTGGCTCCGTCAAAGATATTCCAGGATGTGGCGTGTTCCACCCATCGCCAGAAGTCTTCCTGCGAAAAGTCTGCAGGCGGATTTTCGATGAACTCCACATCGTCGGGAGCACGGCTCTGTTCGCCCTGGACGGTTCCCCACCCCATCGCATATTCACGAAAGTAGCAGCCGATCCAGCGGTTAGAGCGCAGGGCATGGTAGGACTGCGTGTCCAACGCGCCCCAATGGCCATCCGGCCCAAGCCAGGTCGAGCCGAGCCGCCGGAGTTCGTGCCGAAGCCACGGACACCGTGTGCTGACCACCCAGGGATTGCGCCGAGTCGTATTGCGGCGATCCAGGAAGCCATAGCGGGCCACAGCGTCTTCGGTGGCTGGCCGCAGGCCGGCCTTGCGTGTGGCGGCCTGACGCTCCGTGAATCCCGGCCACCCGTCCGCCAACAAACGCAGACCCAGCGGCGAGGAACCGGACGCATTGCCCGGGCCGATCAGGCCAAACGCGGGATAGTTGGCAGCCAGCACCCCGCGCATGGCACGATCCCGAGCGTTGATGAAATCGCCGGCAATCGCTTGCGCCGCGGCTTCGAGCACTTGATGCACGACGCGATCATGCTGCGCGAAAGCGCGAGCCAGACGGCTTTCGGCATCCGAAGGCGCCTGCGCCCCTTGATAGGCCGCCCCGGCGTCCACGCCGAAAAGCATCGCAATCAGGCTGGCTGGCGGATTGCCGCGCCGTCGCTGTGATTGCAACGCATCGAGGTACTGCGCCGACGCCCCCAAGGTCACCAGATGCGCCATCGCGACCTGATGCGCAATCTGGCTGCGATTCACGTAGGCAATGGCATTGAGCGCACGTGCCTGCATAAGCGCACCGCTATAGGCTGCCGCGTCCGCGGCGTGGGTCAGGCGGCTGCGCGCCTCGACGGTCTGGCCAACGTTATACAGAACGACGAGCGACGCCGCGCCGACGGCCGCAACCAGCATACCCAGGAACAGGGCCTGGCCCCGTTGTTGATCGGCGAACATGGATGGCTGCGCGTTCAATTCGCGATCTCGGCGTTGCCGGTGAACGACTTGAGCGACCGGGCCTTGGTCTGGGCCGCCGCCTTCTGGGCCGCCTGCTGCGCGGCTTTGGATTGCGAGCTGCCGTCTTCTCCCGCAAGCTCTCGCGCCATGGCGGCCGTCTGCGACCGCACGACTTGCCCGAAATACTGATAAACCGCGATCGCCGCCACGGCGACCAGCGCCACGACAACGATGTACTCCGTCATCCCCTGTCCCAATTGGCGCTTTCGATGCCCCCACATATCTGCTCTCCCGTGCATTGAACGTGGAGGCCAGTGTCGCCAGCGGGCGGCGAGCGGACAATTCGTGGATCCCGAGACGGACAAATCCGCGCATGCCCCCTTGACGCTTCGGTGTCGTTTAAAGGCCCTGCGCCAACGGCGTTCCAGCCCCTTTTATGGCGAGGGTTTCCCCTATTGCCGGGCTGACACCCGAGCAGTAGATTTGAGTTGCCGGGCTGTCTGACACCCATCGCGTGCGAAGCCGGGCAGGAGCGCCTCAGACTCATCTTGAGCTGGGGCGCTCTTCCATTTGGGGGGCTTTTCAGCTGGCAGAGGCTTTCGTATTCGCGACTGCAATTCCAACCAAGGCCGCAACGAGCCTTGGACGATCCCTACCATTGCACGCGAAACCCGATCATGCCGCCCACGGAATGGTTGTCGCTCATGTTGTTGGTGGCCCCGGCTACGCTCAGGTTGCCATACACACCGTAGCGCCCCTTGTTCCACAGGTAGGTTCCACCGACGCCAAGCTCGGCCCACAGACGCTCGTCCCGGCTTCGAAAAGACACGCCGGCCACGTTGACGTTTGTGCCATTCATGAACTCGTTGTAGAGATTCGCGATGGCGTACACATGCGTTCGCCCCGCCGCGCCCTTCGCACCAGAAGACTCAGGTTCGTAATCGAGCGACACGCCCAAACGTCCGGTCAGACTATCGCCATCGTCAAGCCGCACCTTCGCGCCGAACGGGTCCGTGAAACTATCGAAGTCCACGCGAGACCGAATCAGCTGCGCCTGCGGAGTCAGCGAGAACCCCTTGCCGATGTCATAGCGATAGCCCGTCTCCACCGAGATGGCGACGCCGTTTCCGTTGTTGCCCTTCACCTCATCACGCCCGATCGTGCGCGACGAGATATCACTGTCGAACCACATGGCCTGCAATTGTCCATCCACGTAGAACCCGCTGGCGCCGTACCACGTCAGGCTGGCGCCCACGCCCGTGCCAGTCGTGTCGATCTTGCCCCGGCCATACGGAGACGCAATATCGGCGGACGCGTTGCCATGAGAAAGATTCACGCCGGCCACCAGCATCGAACCATCCGGCCGGCGGTTCGCCACGACATCAATGCCGGTTTGCAGCTTCCACAGATCGATATCCCGGCTCGACTTCGTCGCCGACTGTGCCGGGTTCATTGAACTGGTGGAGCCTTGGATGCGCGCCCACCCCCCGTATTTTTCCCCGGTTGCGGGCAACTGACCGTCAGTTCGCCAGAACCGGTTTCCGACGCGTTGCTGCAACGTCGGCACCGTATTGAGCGAAGCGAGCACCTGGGGATACTGCTCGTAAAGCGGTATGCCAGGCTGATAGCGCGGCCCTTCCTCGGGACTGCCGGGTATTTCTTCCACCGGTGCGCCAGGCCCGGGTTCGGGTTCAGGAATGGGTCCGGGCCCGGGTTCTGGTTCGGGAGCCGTCCCGGGCTCCCTGAACTCGGATACGAGGTACCAATGACCGTCCGCGGGCGTCTCGCTGCCGCCGTGTTGAAGCGTGTACGCATACGCGCCGGCGATCACGGCTTGCTGACCGTTTTCGGCCCGGTAATCGCCCCGAAGGGTGAACGCATTTGCGGGCGACGCGCCGCCGACCTCAATAACGCGAATGCCGTTTACCGTCTGCGCGCCGCTGCCGCTCAGGTTGGTGACTTTGACAGCGGTATTACCCGCGACATTGCCCGTCACAACCAGTTTGTCAGCGGGCGACGCGTCATTGCCAAGCACCGTCTCCAGCTGCAGGAGCGAACCGCTGTTGCCCGTGTAGTTTCCGCTGATGGTCAGCGTGCCCAACGATGCCCCGGGCGATACGGTGCCTGCGTTGACGACACTGCCCACCCGTCCGCGCCCTTCCAACGTACCGCCCGTGAGAATCTGCATCGACGCGCCCGACAGATCGCGATTGACCTGAAGAATGCCCGCGCCGCCTATTTGCGCAACATCCGTAAAGTCCGCGTGGTCCGCATTCAGGATGGTGCGGCCCGCCATCGCTTCCAGCCGCCCGCCGCCGACCAATCCAGTATTGGAGCCCGCGGCATTGTTGGCGCCGTTGTTGATCGTCGCGTCGAACACATAACTGGAAGACGTATGATTGAAAATCACCCGGCTGTCGCCCGGGCCAAATGCAACGCGCGTGGTTTCCAGCGTGCCAGGCGCGACCGGCGCAGTGCCCACATCGCTGCCGATGACAAGCTTGCCGATCCCGGAAGTCGTCGAGCCTATCAGCGCGCCGGGAGCGATCACCTTCCCGCCTTCCGAGATCGTCAAGCTGCCACTTCCGAACGAGCCAATCTGAATGGGCGAGCCGGAAAGCCACTGAGAATTGGCCCCGCGAACCGTCACCGCTCCTTTGCCGCCAAAGACGCCAATGGAGCCTGAGCCCGTCGAAACATAGCCGCCGTCCGCGACGTTCAAACTCCCCTCACCCGACATCCCGATGAAGAGCAGCTGATTATTTATCCATTGCGAGCCCGCGCCAGTGACGGTCACAATGCCTACGCCATCGTCGAATTCCCCGAGCGTGGCGCGCTGACTCTGGACGACGCCGCCACCGGCAACCGTCAGCGTCCCCGCCGCACTCCAGCCGACATTCAGCGTGCTCAACCCGTTGACGGACACCTCCCATCGCGCGTTCGGTCCAGTCACCGAGACCAATCCTGCGCCGCCGGAAATCCCCCCCAAGTAAGCGTCGGAGCTGCTCACCAGGCCGCCACTCAACACATTCAGCGTGCCAGTTCCCGCGTTACCGACAAGGAGAGAAGTATTTATGTTCCAGGGGGAAGCCTGCGTGCCCGGGACGGATACCGTCTGCCCGCTCTCGATGGTGATCTGAGCGGCCGATAGCCAAGGAAATGCCAGGAGAGGGAGCAGCGACGAGCGAGAAAGCACGCCGGCGTGCAGAGCGTTGTTTTTCATGAAACTTCCTCCGATCGGGCTTCGGTATCAGCACATGCCAAACATCAGACGGGGCGGATGGGTCCTCCCCTCATCGCCCACAGCCGTGAGCGATTTGGAGGATTATTGAGGAATAGTCCTTTTGGACGAGGAAGTGTTACGCGGGGTTACCAATACACAACGGTCAACGATGCGCGGTCATTGAGCCTTCTCGTACGCGTGGACGCCAGAAATGAAAACAGCCGCCATTGCTGGCGGCTGCGGTACCTGAGTGTCAGGATTTCTTTGGTAGGACCCCCGAAAGTCGAACTCGGCACCAACGGATTATGAGTCGGGCATTTTATAAGTACAAACCAATAAAGATCACTTCAAAATCAATGACTTGTAGAGATAGCCATCCCTCAACCCAAAGGAAATCTAGTATCTTTTCACAGGAAATTCCATTGGTTTACGTCAAGATTACGTCAAGGTCAGGCTGCCCCGGCGTTCACCTTTCATCGTCCCGTTGAAATGACTTGATCCTGCTTGGTGCAGGGTCTAGGCGCCTGAGAACATCTCGAGCCCAAGAGAGGCAGTCAACCGCTCCCGCTTCCGCTTAAGTCTCCTGTTCGATGTGGCCGATATAGTCCTTCAAAACACATGCTTCCCTCCACCTATCGGCCTCATCAAATAAAGCTCGTTCCAGTTCAAGTCGAGCTTGCTTTTCACGCATTTGATGTGCTCTAGCCAAAGACAGGTTCTGTCTCAGCTCCTCTTGCAGACGTCGTTCTTCATCGCGCCTAGCGACTGCGGCCATACGCTCTGCTTCGGCGATTTGCTTGCTAAGGATTTTCTCTTTAGCCCGTGCGACGGCGAGATACAGGTAGCGAATACCTCGTTTAGGCGATTCTCCCAAGGGCTCGCTCCAGACTCGTTAAGCACTTTGATGTTTGAGTACAAAATGTGGCAGCAAATGCGCAACGTGCCTTTAGGCTTTGTTCGGCGACGCGAGCCCATTCCGTTTTCTGAGGGCGTCCCGTCTTCGTGAAACAGCTCGAAGCCAGTACGGTCTCCAACACGGAGCCAAATTCGAACGTCGTCGATTTCCAACCGAATGCTGTCAGATTTCTCCGTAGTTAAATCGACAGAAAATCCCCGCGCCTCAGCCGCGAAACAGAGTGCATTTAGTACAGCCTATCCACGCTCGTAGGAGTGGAGCGTCACTCTCGCTGCTACAGCCTTATGCTTGGGAAAAAGATAGCTCCCCTCGCTGACAAACGATTTCCATATATAGCCGTCCATCGAGGGCTCTCGCCGCGAGCGCAGTGTTCTCTTCGCTTGGCTCGCTTCGTAAATTTTTCTGCCTGCTGCCATTCTTTAACCGTTCCAGCACGCAGTCGCGAAACGGAATCAAAGCGCTATGCCACCGCCCAGCAGGTGGCATCACGATGCGCGAAGCGTATTCTTGCTCCGCAGCTATTCGATCGGCCAAGTCCGCGGTAACCGGACTTCGCTTGTCCTCCGGCAGAGTTGGATATTCGGGCGTTTCTAGCACATACGATTCTTGTGCCCCCGCGGGCGGAAGTGGCCGCCGCTCCGCCGCCTTTCCCGCCTCAAGCTTTATCCAGTGTCCAATAGAAGGTGTTGGAACACACAGGGCCTTGCAGATCTTTCTCAGACCATTGTCGGACAGCCCGAATTCTCGACACGACCGCGTCATGGGTACAGTCCAGACGCGCTCATATAGGTGCGCGCGCTCAATTAGCTTCGGCAGTTCCATGCCCACTCAGCTCGCATCATCCGGGCTCCTCAGAGCCCGATGGCTCTAGGACAACATGTTCGCCATGTCTCGCGTGAAGTCTTCGTAGGTCCTCCAGCCCAATAGGCCGACTACGTTATGCGCTAAGCTGTCTAGTGACGGATTTTCTGGATTAAAGGCGGGGTCTTTCACCTCGTTTCTGCCTTTATCCCACGCGGTTGCAAGACGATGAAATATTTGTTGGGAAGGAGCCTGCAAGCGGCCCTCCTCAAAGTGCATATGTTGGTTTCGGCCCGCGTAAACAATTAAACCCATGGGTAGGTCCCGAATCCGCCGACCGATGCAAAAGCGCTTCGCCCTTCCCAGATTACCGACTAACCCCTGTACATCCACGGGGGCCGTATCATTCTTCGAGTACTTTTCTATCCCTTTGGATGCGATTTGGAGAATGGAACCACAGAGCGTGGCATTCGAGAATGTCTCTGCGAAGTACAAGTTGTATTGATACTCGGCCCGCGTTATCTCGGCATCGTTGTGCTGCCTCCAAGTCGCATATTGAGCTTCCCAGTCTTCATGATCAGTATACGAACTGGCAAACGTAGTTGCGCGCGCCGCACCTAGCAGCATTGCACGATAGGCCCTCACTCCCTCGAACAGCAGCTTTGTCGCTGTTTCGGTCCGAGCCAAGTATTCTTCCAAATTTTGCACACTGCCCCCCATGATTGGAGGGCCAATATTACGCTGTAGGTCCCCGTAGAGGGTTCGATGTGAAGCCACTACCAAACATTGAAAAACGCCGAACTGCTGCTGAAGAAGTTCGGCGTGACCCGACCGGGTGTACTCGGTAAGTACGACACGTGGCCGCGGTATCAAGGCATCTTTGTCCGCCGGACCCCGGAGCATGACGCCGGCGACGAGGCGGTTCCAAGCCTCGAGGCCGTCACGGGCCGATGGAGCCTGATCTCGGGTTTTACCCGCCCAGACTCGCTGGCCGGCGCGTTGAAGCTGGCCACCTTCAACGCCCACGATGACCGCGTCACCAACTCCTTCACCTTCCGGAACGCCTGGCGCCGGGCGCAGCACTGCATCATCTCCGCCGACGTGATCTTTAAACCGGACTGGAGATCCGGCACATCGGTTGCCACCCGGTTCACCAAGGCAGACGGCGCGCCGCTGAGCATCGCCGGGCTGTAGGACCTCTACCGGGACCCGTCGCAGCATCCAGAGGGATGCGCAATATGCTACAAAATCCCACCATATCAAGGGAATATTATTATGGATGAAGCAAAGCGTAGAGATGAGTCCGAACCCACCTACGGAAAAATCCCTAAAAGCCGGTCTTCGCGCGGGATCGTAGTGAGTTCTCCAATGACAATAGACGGCCCAAACGACATTACGATCAGGACGGCCACTTTGGACCCTGTCGAGATTCGTTACTGCCTCTTGTTTTGGGACAAAATTGCCTGGCCGTCTGGCAATGTAGTCCATACCCCAACGCCAGACGACCTTAGCTTCTTGGTTAACGTCGGCGCGCTCATTCGACCCGATGTAAAGATGCGGCTAAGCGGCGGGCTTGGCGAGCTATTTATAGGCTCGCAGCTTAAGGCCTATGATGAGCTTGAGCGAGCCGAACCAGGGTGTTGGGCGATGGCTCAGGGCGAAAGGACATTGCAGGTATTTGGCCAAGATGTCCCCGCATGCCGAGAACTACTTGTCACTCTTACCCAAGCTGTGCCCATCCCAGATGGCAATGTCCCATTCGAAGAAATACTTGAATTCAAAGCTAGGCGAGAATCGGAGCTCGTAGTATTTCGTACCGAAATTGAAGGGTTATATCAATCTGTAGCGTCCAGCGCTGACCCGCCCTTGGCACTGCGTAAGGCAAGAGACCGAATCGAGTCTTCATGCAATGATCTGATCAAGGTCAATAAGGAATGGAAATTTCGCAGCTTATTATCTGATCTAAACTTCTCTTTTAGCCTAACCGCCGAGAATATCGCTGCAGGCGTCACCGCTGTTTTCACGTCAAGTAAGTTTGGCCTGGACGGTCTTTCGTCGATGCTCGTTGGGGCGGCGTCGACTCTATCGTCCAGCGTGTCCGTAGCCAAGAATCTTTCGGTAGGGAAAGCGACTCCCTACCGATATGTAGCCAGGGCGCACAGTGAGTTAAAGTTTTGAAGTGCAGCGTCAGAAAACTTCATCAGTGCTCTCGCTTGGCCTCACGCCGACCATTTCGATCTAGTGTTCGAATTGACCCAGCGCATGGACGTAGCACTGCGGGCAGATCACCTCCGGCTATTCCGTGCTAGCGGGTCCACGCGTCCACCACGCCTTGGTGCCGAGCAGCACATTCGGCAAAATTGGAACGCGAGCGCGGCGTGCGCCGGCGCTAGGTCATTCCAGGAAGGGGGTTCAACGCGGGGAATTGGCGGGCACGGCGTGCTGAGATTGACGGGCAGCGTTGGCCGCGTCGATGGCGTCGTTGGTTGCGCGCATCCGGCCAGGGTCACGCGCGCAGTCAGCAGGCAAAGGGCGCTGAACGATTTCACGGGTGTATCTCTCGATGACCTGGGGTTTTGCGGTAGCCAGCTTGTCTGCGGTGTCGGCGAAACTCTGAGACAACCCAGTCAGCCGCTCGGCCTCAGTCTTGAACTCTTCTAGGCCCGCCACGCGGTGCGCTTCCTGACATTCGGCGCGGCCGGCTTCGCGCTGCGTGTGTCCGTACCAAGCAATGGCTGCGCCGGCGCCCACCACTGCGGCGGCACCGATCAGATATGGCAGCGTGACGCGCAGGGGCGGATTCATCGACCCACCTCGGCCACGGCCAAGCCATAGTTGCGGCCCCACTTCGCCCGAAGCTGCGCCCTCTGCTCCGGCGAGCCGCGGTCATGCGCGCCCGGCCGCCACGTGCGCAGGTAAAGATTCCAGGCGCCTTGCTCATCGCCGACCGTAGACAGCCGGCCGGAGTCGCTCCACAGCAACAGGCGCGCCAAGCCGGCAGCCAGCACATCGTCGTACCCCCCCTGCCTTCGGACAGCGACACTCCAGCCGCGCGCTAGCGCAACTGAACTGACTTCGATCGAATCGCCCGCCATACAGCGCTCCCCCACGACCAGCCCGTCTCGAGGTTCATCGCGATCAGAAATCTTGCGGTTGGAGCAGGAGTTCCCATGCGGACCGTGCGAAAGACGACATAGGCTGCAATCCAATTACATTGGGCACCCCGAGGCACAACGGCCGTAACAATTTGGCGTATATTCATGTAACCAAAACCCACTTGAAGGAGACTGGACTGCTATGAATCCCGCCTCTCGGCTCTCGGCTTTCGTGGCTCATGCTCGGCACTACAGCTCGCCCGGCGCGAACGGGAATGTGCAATGGGCGCAGATCTTTCTGCACAAAAAGGCGATTCCAAATGCTGAGGAACTTCACGCGATTTCGCTGAAGCTCCATTCGATTCAGGATCAGCTGAACGACCTTACAGAGATTCTCCAAGATATGAAAATCCCCGGGGATCTATACCTGACGCCTATAGCGCAATTGAAATCGGCCACCTCCGCCGGATCTCTCAACAAGCCGTGGGATCAGATCCGAGGCGCGTTCAGCGCTGAGAACGCTATGGCGCTTCGTTGGGCAGCCAATGCGATAGGAATGACAGAAGCGCCTGCGTCAGACTCCGAACTAAAACAGTTCAATGAGCATCTCGCGGCTATGAGCGCCACTCTCGAGAGTGGCGAGCTGCCTAGGTCGCTGCGTCAGATGATCAAACGTCAGCTTGACTCCATGAACGCCGCTTTAGCGGACTATTCAATTACAGGCATTGCTCCGTTACAGCAGTCCTTGAATGCCGCGATGGGCGAATTTACGTTGAGCAAAGATAGTATTGCGGCGGCCGTGGAGGCAGCATCCCCGGAGGAGAAAGAGGGGATTCAAAAGCACTTCGACACTATTAAACGTGGAGCAGACCTCGTAGAAAAAACTGCGAAGGTGGCTGGAGCAAGCCAACAGCTTCTCGGGTATGCGAGTAAAGCGGTTCAAGCCTTGACCGGATTCTTCTGACGGCCCAAACCCTCTTTATTTGCTCGGTATCCCATGTCCTCCCTCGTCTTGGCGGCATGGCATCCGACCTTGGGCCCTTCTGCATTGCGCGTGACGCACAGCACCTGCGAGTTCTCGTCGGTGTCCGCACCCCCATCGTGCAGGCTGACCTTGTGGTCCAGCTCGAACCCGTCGGGATACGCGGTCACCGCGCCGCAGTGGGCGCAATGCGAATCCGCCAACCAGACACGCAACCGGCGATCTTACAGCTTGCGGCCTGCCATGCGCTTGGCGCTGGGCGTGGGCGCAGCGGCCAGTCTGGGAACGGCCATTGCAAGGCGCGGCTTGAGTGTCGTGAGTTTCATGCCGAATCCCTATGTGATCTTGTCGGGTGCTATCTACTACACACCGCCCGACGGCTATGCCCCTTTCCCCGCACGCCATGCCCAGCGTGCGGACCCTTGATAGCGATAGGCGGAGAAGTACCGTATGCCCGCAAAAGGCCTCGCGGGCAGAGCAATACGCTAACCGGACGTTCTAACTCTTAAGAAACATTCCATTTCTGCCGTTGAAGGCATAAAGTCCTTCTCGAAACGGAGATATTTAGATGCTTAAGGTCGCGCGACCAATTTCGCTTTCTCTAATTACGACGGTCACCCTTGCTCTAGGCGGTTGTGGAGACGAGGTTCTCGACTGGCGGAATGCCGAGGTCAGCAGCAACAAAGTGTTCGCCGGCAACGCTAACAAACCCTTCAGCGGCAAAGTGACCAACGTTCCTTACTCCAAGATCTTGAGCGGGCAGCGCGGATACAACACTTTGATGGGTCAAGGGGGTGCGATAGTGACCGCCCTACATGGGACTGCCCTTCTTTGTGATATCGCGGTAGACGACGGAGTACTAGACGGCTCCTTTGCATGTAGGCAAGGCCAAAGCAAAAAGGCCCAGATGGAGGGGACCTTCAAATCGGGCGGGCTTTCCGGCAAGTTCACTATCCGCGATGCCAAGAACGACCAAGTGGTGACGGAGGCGAGCTTTGAGGACGGAGCTCTAGACGGCACCCTAGTACGCTGGGATGGGGGAACGGGGAAAAAAGTTCTAGAACAGGCAATCTCGCGCAACGTCGCCCACGGCAAGTACAAGTCGTGGGACAAAGAGACAGGAAAGCTCGTGCTCGAGGGCCATTTCGTCGAGGGCAAACCTGACGGCGAGTGGCGCAAATTCGATGCCGACGGGAATGAGCTTGAGAGAAGCAATTATTCCAACGGGGTTCTGAATGGAAAGTCACAAAAGTCCGATGCTAAAGGCAAGTCACTCGAGAACGGAACATACACACAAAATGTTTTTACCGGCACGCGGTTGCACCAGATTTCAACCAGCGGCGTGGTGATCGACGAAGTAACTGTGCAGGTTGTCAACGATCAAGTAGTTCGTAGTCCGGACGCGAAAGCGCGAATAGCCGCAGCCGAAGAGATCGAACGTTGCGTGGACTACAAGTCGCGCGACTTCAACTACAAAACCGGGCCCACGCTTGAGCACTGCAAGTCATTGAAACCGCAAAATGTTTCAGGATTGGCGATGTTGATTGACGAGGACCGCAGTAGCTTTCCGGATGAGTCAAATAGTTGCACCACGGCTTGGGAGAACTCTTTCCGAAAAGCAAATGGCGATGAAGCTCCTATCAACTTCGAACTAGCCTGGGAATTTGTCGACAATTGTCGCGCTGGCAAGCGTCCCTAATAACCCGACTCTCGTCGGACTCCGACTGGTGATCCATATCGGGGCTTTCGTTTGTGTAGAGCCGGCAGAGGGAATCGAATCCTCGCTGCGCGGCTTGGAAGGCCCGCGGCTGACCCTGTGCACGCCTGCGGAAATTAAACCTTACAGTTTAGTAAGTTTTTATTGCTATGGTTTTGATGGGGCGCATGTGCGACCTCACCAACCCAATGGAGTAGAAACATGCAAAAACCTGGTGAAAAAGCCAACCGGTCCGGACAGTATGAAATCATTGGCCCTCGTGGTGGAAGTACCGGCAAGGAGCGCACTGTAGTTAAGGGCGAGCCCCTGCCGCCAACGCCGAAACCGGGGCAAGGATACAAAATTTCGGATCCGACCAAAAATAAGAGCGGCCGCCCTTGATGCCGTAGAGGCTGCCTATCCGGAAGTTCGTGGCCGGAAGAAACAGCCCCGAGCACAATCAGTGTCCGGGGCTTTCGTATGCTGTGGGGCGCTGCTTTATTCGCCCACGAAATCATCGGTCGCTAGTCGCTTGGACCCGAACCGAACTTCATAGCCAGGACCCTTCTCTTTCAGATGCGAGCGGGCTTGCTCTTCGGTCGGGAAAAATCCCGCGAGATCCCAAGGCGCATTCCGCAGCACTGCCCAGCCCTTCACCCATCCGGGGTTGTCATCGTCCAGCTTGTAGTCCATTCTGGCCTCCTGTGTGTGGAGACCGAATAATAGCCGGGGCGCCCTAATTACTCACCAGAGCAATTTGGGCTTCCGCACCGGATTCGGGCCGACAGATTAGCTCAAAGCTAGACACCTGCCCAAGCGAGGTATCAGTCCACACTGCTACCGGTCTTACATAGCTGGAATCTCGTAGCTTGCCTACAAAGCGCTCAGTGTGGACCATAACCCGCCGGCCGAACGCCCCCACGACATACACATCAACTTCCACGGTCGCGCCGGAACCATTGGCGCCGATTAGCCGATACACGTGAAGCGCGATCTTGTGATGGACCTGGCAGTTTTCAATCATCCCGTTTGCAATGAAAAGAGCCCCGCCTGCTTCTCGGGCGGGGCTCTTCGTTTTATCGCCAAAAGGCGGTGCGACGACCGCTACATCGTGCGAGCCAACGAAATGTACGCATGACCATTACCATTGCCCAGCGGACCATGGTAGAGATCAATCGTCCCTTCGTGTTCAAGCACTGCACAAACTGCCGCGCGCAGGGAGTCGGTCCAGTTCCATCCGTCGGTGGGCGCCCGCACCGCATCCGAAACGACCTGATAGAGCGTCCGTCGCGCGGTTGTCTTGGATTGTCCGTCGCTGGACAATCCAAACGTCTTGTGGCTGCACTTCGCGACTTCTTTCAGGATGGAGGACCACTCGCTGAGAGCGAAGCGGTAGACTTTGCCGTTCTGAGTTTGCCCTACGGTCAAGTCGACGAATACGCCCTTGTTCGTACGTTTGTATTGAAAAATGCCTTCTTGATGCCCTGCGTGCCGACCCAGCGTCTGCATAACTTTCATTGTCTGCCCCTCAGTCTTCGACCAAGAGGTTGTCGGGTTCTTCGGGAAAGGTTCCCTCGTATTCATCGGCGATCGCTTCCTGCGGGCTGTGCGCATTCAGGAGATCGGCGACCCGCTTGGGGCCAATACGGGGCCACGCGTGGACCTTATCGGCCTTGATCGCGCCGAATTCGGTATCGGACACGATGAGCTGATTCCAGCCCAGTCCGAGCATTTCTTCGCTCAACTCATCCAAGAAGAGCGCAGACAGCCGGTGCCAGCCCGACAGCTTGCGCAGCGACTCCTTCGTGTACCGAAATCGGGTGGTTTCCCGACCCTTTTCGTCACCGAAGCGCTTGGCGTTCAGGACCAGCAGTTGGGCGGCTGCTTCAGCAGACAGTTTATTGCGACGTTTACGCGCCATAGCTACTTACCTTCAGAGAGGGTTTGGTCAAAGACCAGAGGGGTGTGCGGCCGCGAGAGCCAAAACAAATAATATCAAATTTTCAAAGTATAGTCATATTTTTCGATCTATACTCATG
>JAEYVD010000833.1 GCA_023432075.1 Pseudomonadota bacterium
AGGGAGCTTCAAAAACGGGTTTTTGAATACTCACAGAAAGAGAACAAACTGAACGAAGAAGGCAGCATCTTAAACGAAATTGCTGCGCCGCCCAACCCCAAGGGTGAATGAAACAGATACATTCGCGACGAAAAAGCTAAGGGAAAACCCGGCTATCGCCCGGGCGATTAACGATTTTCCCCAGGAGAAATTCCCCTCCGAAAGCCAGATACATTTAGTTAACAATATGTTCGGATAAACACATACAGGGCGTTCCAAAGTGGGTTTTTGGACGGCGAAACGGGCCCATCGGGGCCCGTTTCATGCGCTTTTGCTGGCGGTTACGCCAGCATTTTTCGCACCATCGCGCGGCGCCTGACCTGCTTGCCGCAGTGCGGCAATCGGGAGGGCATGCGCCCGGGTGTCAGACACCGGCGTGTCGCCGTCACTTATTTGATGGCAAGTGACTGCTGATACGGACCGGCATCCAGCGCCCCCGCCGGCAGATCGCCCTTGAGCGTGCCGTTGTCCTTGAAGATCTGGAATTCGCGCTTGAGCGTCTCCAGGTCCGAGCCGTTCAGCGAGACCCGGTAATTTTCGTCCCACAGATCGGCAAACACCTGCGCATCCGCCTGCGGCAGGTTGCCGGCTTTCTGCACCGCGCTGACCACCTGCACGGGTTGCGCCTGGCCGAATTCCAGCGCCTTGCGCAACGCCACGATCGCCCGCACCACCGCATCCGGATTCTTCTGCTGGTAGTCCGCGCGGACCAGGCCCACGGCGTTGTAGGACACGCTGTCGCTCTTGGTCAACGTCTTCCACTCTTGGCCAAAGGTCGACAGCGTGCGCACCTTCAGATCCTTCAACTGCGCGGTCGTGACGTTGCGCAGCGCAGCCGCGTCCACCTCTTTCTGCGCCAGGAACTGCACCAGGCGCGGCTCGTTGCCGGGCACCAGCGTGAAATCCTTCTCCTTGATCCCATGATTGCCGGCCAGCACTGCGCTGGCGATGGTTGCGGTGGAGCTGCCGGCGGGCGACATGCCGATCTTCTTGCCCTTCAGGTCGGCCAGCGACTTGATGGGCGAATCCTCCAGCACCACAAAGGACACATTCGAGGGCTGGGTCGCCAGCACGATCTTCACCGGCACGCCGTCCGTTGCCAGCGCAAACGCGCCCGCGGCGGGGGATCCGAAGGCCAGATCGATGGCGTTGGCGGCGATGGCGCGGGTGGGACCATTGACGTCCGAGAAGTGCACGTACTCCACGTCCAGCCCTTGTTCCTTGAAGAAGCTGCCGGCCTCCAGCACCGCGCCGTACCCCAAGGTCAGGCCGCTGGGCCAGTAGCCGACGCGGATCTTTTCCGCCTGCGCGGGAAGCGCGGCCAGGCCGCCAGCCAGCGCCGCCAAGAGCGCGGCACGTTTGATCAATTGCATGGCTTTCATGAATGCTCCAGTAGTGAGTCCTGCCGGTCAATGCGCGGCAGGCAGGTGTCGATAGGTGGGGTCGGTTCGATTCAGGCCGCACCAGGAAGGCCTATCAGGATCGTGCTTGGGTATCCGCGCCACCGGCAGCCTCCCAGAAGACGATCTTGCGATGCAGCCAGCGCACCGTCTGCGCGCCGGCAATGCCGAATGCGGCCAGCAGGATCACGCCGGCGAACATGGTGCTGACGTTCAGGTTGACCGCGGCCGAGCCGATCAGATAGCCCAGGCCGGCTTCCGACGAGACCAGTTCGCCCACCACGGTGCCGATCAGCGCAAGCGACACGCCGATCTGCAGACCGGCAAAGATGTCGCCAGCCGCCGCGGGCAGCTTCACGTGACGGAAGAGGTACCAGCGCGACGCGGAAAACGCGCGGCACGCATCGATCAGGTCGGGATCCACACGCCGGATACCGACGATGGTGTTGATGAATAACGGAAAAAAGCAGATCAGCACCACCAGCACCACCTTGGACGCGAGCCCGAAGCCGAACCAGACGAGGATCAGCGGGGCCAGCGCCACCTTGGGCGTGGCCTGGATTGCAACCAGCAGCGGGTAGACGAACTTCTCGAACGTGCGCGATTCCGCCAGCAGCGCGCCCAGCACCAGCGCCAGCGCGCTGCCGATGGCGTAGCCGATGAGGGTCGCGGCCACGGTGTACCCGATGTGGCGCCAGATCGTGCCGTCCTGAAATATCGACACCAAGGTGCCAAACACGGCGCCCGGCGTGGTCAGGATGTAGTCGGGCACCTTGAAGAACGCCACGGAAAAGTGCCAGGCCAGCAGCACCACGGCCAGCGTGGCGAGCGGATAGAGGATCGCGGTCAGTCTTTGCATGGTCATCCGATGAAGTGGCGCCGCAGATGGTCGGCAGCGGCCGTGAACGCGGGTTCGGCCAGCGTGGCCATCGAGCGCGGACGCGGGATGTCGACGCGAAAATCCTCGACCACCCTGCCCGGCCGCGCCGACATGACCAGCACACGGTCCGACAGCATCACGGCTTCGGCAATGCTGTGCGTGATGAACAGGACCGACTTGCGATCGCGCATCCAGATCCGCTGCAGCTCCAGCGTCAGGGCCTCGCGCGTCATCGCGTCCAACGCGGCAAAGGGTTCATCCATCAGCAGCAGCCGGGGATCGCGCTGCAACATGCGCGCCAGGCCCACCCGCTGCTGCATGCCGCCGGACAATTCGTTGGGATAGTTGCCGGCAAAATCTCGCAGGCCCACGAGGTCCAGCAGCTCCCGCGCGCGGCGCTCGGCATCGGCCCCGCGCTCGCCCGCGGTCTCGCTGGGCAGCAGCACGTTGTCCAGCACGGTCCGCCACGGCAGCAGGGTGGGCTTCTGGAAGGCGACACCGATGTCGCGGCTGGGGCCCGTCACGACAGCGCCCCCTACGTCGACGTGGCCCCGCGTTGGGGCCAGCAGGCCGGCGGCAAGCTTGAGCAGCGTGGACTTGCCGCTGCCAGAGGGCCCCAGGATGGTGACGAACTCGCCCTCGTCCACCGCCAGATCCACGTCGCGCAGCGCATCGATGCTGCCGCGCCGGGTCTGGTAGGACACCGACACGGCGCGCGCCTGCAGCACGGGCATTGCCGTCATTGGGCCGCCTTCGCCTGCGCCCGCACCGCCGCGGCGTCAAACGTCGAGAACTGCGCAACGAGCTGGTTGCTGAAGATCTTCTCGACCGGAATGTCGTCCGTGTTGAACTCGCCCGCCGCGTGCATCGCGCCCACGAAGGACCGGATTACGGGCAGGTCGAACTCGCCCGGCACGCGGTCCGTGCCATCGGGGCGGCGCAGGGTGCTGTCCATGCGCTTTTTGACCAGCACGACCGCTTCGTCCAGGTTCTTCTGGTAGTCGCCGTCCTTGGGTTTGGCTTCCGGCTGGTACTTCCAGAACGTCTCGGCGCACAGGCGCGGGTTGGCGTCGCACGCCAGCACCGCCTTGGTGTAGGCGCGGCCGAAGCGGGCCAGCAGGTCGGGCTGGTCGCGCAGCGTGTCTTCATGCGCCACGAAGCCATTGCTGTTGATCTTCTGGAAGATCGGCGGATACGGCAGGCGGCGCACCTTCGTCCCGGTCAGCTCCAGCATCGCGGTCCACGAACTGTTGTAGTTCAGGGCGTCCACCCGGCCCTCCCGCAACGCCAGAAAGCCCGATCCCAGCACGCCGACCGCCACGATGTCCACGTCCTTGCCGGGCGCCAGCGATTCCTGGCGCAGCAACGCCCGCGTGGAGGGGATGGTCCCCCAGGTCAGCGCGCCCACCCCGATCTTCTTGCCCTTCAGGTCCTTGATCGTCTTGATCGGACCATCGGCCAGCACCGCCAGCTCCAGCTCGTTGGACGGAATGGCGTTGTAGAAATAGCGCACCGGCAGCGGCGTCTTGCCGGTTTCGTAGCTCGACAGCACGGGTTCGGGCAATGGCAACCCGATGGTGACCTTCTTGGACGCCACCTGCGGCAGCAACGCGCCCGCGCCCTGGAACACGATCGTCTTGACCTCGATGTTCTCCTCGCTGAAGTAGCCCAGGTCTTTGCCTAGCCCGTATACGCCGCCGCTGGCGACGGTAAGCGGAATACTCAGGGCCACGGTGACGGTGTCGGCGGCCTGCGCGGCCGGAACGGCGGCCAGCGCCAGGGCGGCCGCGGCGAAACGGGCCAGGGTGGATGCGGATGTCTTCATTGCAGTGTTCCGTTGTTGTTCTAGCGGGTGAGTTGTTGTGCGGATGGAAGTTCGTGGGGGGGCCCGCGCGGCACGGGTGTCAGACCGCCGGCGTCACGGGGGCGGCCAGCGCGTCCCGGGCACGCTGCTTGAGCAGGTTGCGGTCGACTTTGTTGGTGGAAGCCAGCGGCAACGCGTCCAGGAACCAGACGCGGCGGGGGTGCTGGTAGGCCGGCGCGTGCGTCAGCACATGCTGCTTGACGCCTTCCTCGGTCAGCGCGCCGGCGGTGACGGCCACCACGAATGCCACCGGCTTGTGGCCCTTGATGTCGTCGGGCACCGGCACCACGCAGGCCTGCTGCACGCCGGGCAGCGTCTCCAGCACTTTTTCGACCTCGCCGGGAAAGATGTTCTCGCCGCCGGATACGAACATGTCGTCGTCGCGGCCGACGAAGTAGTAAAAGCCCTGCGCATCGCGGCGCAGCACGTCGCCCGTGACGTAATAGCCATCATCGGTGATGGCCGCGCGGATGTCGGGCCGGTTGTGATAGCCCAGCATGATGCCGGGGCTCTTCACGTGCAGCACACCCTGGTCGCTTTCCTGGCCTTGCGCATCCACCAGCCGCACCTGCACCTGCGGATGCGCGTGGCCGATCGACATATCGGGCTGCGGCAGCCCATCGGGATGCGGGCCGAACGTGACCGGGCCGGCCTCCGTGGTGCCATACGAATTGATCACGCGGGCCTGCGGCAGCGCGCGGCGGATGGCGGCCTGCAAGGCTTCGCTCACCGGCGCCGATCCCATGCGCACGACCTGTACGCTGCTCAGATCGGCGCGGGCGAGCAAGTCCTTTTCGCGCAGCACCATCGCCATCATCGGGGGCACGGACGTGAGCCAGGTGGGACGGTAGCGCGCGATGGCCTCGATGTAGGGCCGCGCCTT
Source organism: Pseudomonadota bacterium (assembly GCA_023432075.1). Lineage (GTDB taxonomy): Bacteria > Pseudomonadota > Gammaproteobacteria > Burkholderiales > Burkholderiaceae_B > Achromobacter. Next base: position 5,067 of record JAEYVD010000833.1, read on the forward strand.
GAACTGCGGCAACAGGACGATGGTCGCCTGCCCTGCCAAGGCAAGCTGGCACAGGGCCAGCGCATTCATGTGATACATCGGCGCGGCGATCAGATAGCGCTGCCCCGCCAGGCGTTGGCCCGCCAGCCGGGTGCGCACCACCCACAGATGGCTGCGGTGCGACAACACCACGCCCTTGGGCTTGCCGGTGGAACCCGACGTGTACAGGAAGAACGCAGCCTCGTCCGGCGCGGGCTCCACGGCCTGGAACGGTCCCGGATCCAGCAAGGCGTCCAGGCCCGCGGCGCCGGCCGCGCCAAACTCCACCACCGGCAGCCCGTCCGGCGCCTGGGCGCGGCGCGCGGCATCGCAGAACACCAGCCGCGCGCCGCTGTCTTGGATGACGAAATCCGACAACGCGCGCGGAAATTTATAGTTCACCGGCACCACGACCAGGCCCGCCCGCTGCGCGCCCAACAGCACCGCCAGGAACTGCGCGCTATTGGCCGCCAGCACCGCCACCCGGTCGCCGCGTTGCAGCCCCCGGCGCAGCAGCCCGCGCGCAACGGCATTGGACAGATCGTCCAGCTGCCCGATGGTCAGGCGGGTCTCGTTCTGGTCGTCGTCCAGCGCAATCACGGCCAGGTCGCCGGGCGGTGCGCCGCGCGGCGTCAGATCGCCCAGATTGCGGGGATGGAAGGCGGGATCAGGGTTCATAGAAGGAAGTCCAAGCGCGTGTTCATCGTCTCCCTCTCAAGCCTTCGGCGGCGAGGTCAGGTATACGCCGCGCCCGCTGGCCAGCAACACGCCTTGCGCGTCCTCGATGCGCGCCTCGGACACCGACAATTGCTTGCCGGCCTTGACAACCTTGCCGCGTATCGTGAGGTCGCCCTGGATCGCGGGCCGGTGATAGTCAACCCGCAAGTCCACCGTCGGCACGCCGCGGCCGGTTTGGGAAACCAGCGCCCAGTCCGCGGTAAGGTCGATCAGCGCGGCCAGGATGCCGCCGTGCGTGTAGGGGTTGTCGGGGTTGACCGACCATTCCTCGCGCCACGTGGCCTGCAAGACGATCTCGCCGTCGCCGACCGACAGCACTTTCAGGCCAAGCCACTGGTGATAGGGACTGCGCAGCAGACGCGCCTGGATATCGGCCGCGGCGGGCAGGTTCAGTTCTGACATGTTCGAAATTCCAGCAGGGGGTTCAGGGAGCGACGATGATCTTGCCGATGACCTTGCGGTCGCGGATGGCGGCCAGCCCTTCGGCCGCCTCTTCCAGCGGCACCTCGCGGTCGATCAGCGGCGCGATCTCACCGCGGTCGACCTGGTCCAGCAAGGCGCGCAGGTTCTCGTCGTAGAAGCTGTTGGATCCCTTGACGGTCAGCTCGAAGCTCCAGATGTAGCGCAGGTCTTCCTTCGGGTCGTAACCCGCCGTGGCGCCGCAGGTCAGCAAAATGCCGCCGCGCCGGATGCAGCGCAGCGACGGCACCCAGGTGTCCCCGCCGGTGAAGTTCACCACCACGTCCACCCCGCCTTCCGTGCCCCGGCGCTGCGGTTTGCCATACTGCTGGATGGCCCATTTGGAGAATTCGGTTTCGCGATAGTCGACCACGTGATCCGCGCCGATCTCGCGCAGCCGGGCCAGCTTGTCCGCGCCGCTGGCGCAGGCGATCACCTCGGCGCCCAGGCGTTTGGCCAGGATGACGCTGGCCGTGCCCACGCCGCCGCTGGCGCCCAGGATCAGCACCTTGTCGCCGGCCTGCACGGTCCGGTGAGTGACCAGCATGCGGTGGGCGGTGCCATAGGCCACCGGCAGGGCGGCCGCCTGCGCGTACGTGACGTTGGCCGGCAGCGGCAAAAGCTGCGCCGCCGACACCAGGCAGTATTGCGCCATGCCGCCGTCCAGCATCTCGCCCATGAGCCCCTTCTCGCGGTTCAGGGGATTGACCAGCACGCGATCGCCCGCCTTCCAGCCGTCGACATCCGCGCCGACCTCGGCGATCTCACCCGCCAGATCCAGGCCGATCACCACCGGCAGCGGCACCTTGATGCCAGGCATCCCCTGCACCGTGAAGACATCGTGGTAGTTGAAAGACGAGGCGCGCACGCGCACCAGGACGTGGCCGGGAATGACCTGCGGCACAGGTTTGTCGTGGACAACCGACAATTGGTCCAGGCCGCCGTGCGCGTTAAGCACGAGCGCCTTCATGGTTTGGGACATGAGAATGAATCCGTGAGGGAGGAAAAAAGGAAATCAGTCCGCCGCGGCGCGGCGCCAGCGGAACAGGTGCGACTCCAGCGGCTTGAGCACGCAGAACTCGATCAGCACCATCAGGCCGACCAGCGTGATCGTCCAGGCGAACACCTGATCCGTCTGCACGAGGTCGGCCGCCTGCCGCAGCCGGTAGCCCACGCCGTTGGATGCGCCGATGGTTTCGGCCACCAGCGACACGCGCCAGCCAAATCCGAAAGCCAGGCGCGCGCCCGAGAAGAAATCGGGCAGGATCGACGGCAGATAGATCTTGCGCAGCACGCGCAGCGGCGACATGCGGAAGCTGCGCGCCAGTTCGACCAGATCGGGACGCACCGACCGGGCGCCCTGCCATACATTGGTCAGGATCAACGGCAACGCGGTCATGAACACCACGAAGATGGTCGTGGCGTTGGAGATGCCGAACCAGATGATGGCGAAAATGGCCCAGATGGCCGAGGAAATCGTGTTGGTGACGGCCAGCACGGGCTCGAAGAATTCGCCCAGCTTGCGGCGGCTGCCAAACAGCAGCCCCAGTGCGGTGCCCGCCACGGCGGCCAGCGAAAAGCCGGCGATGACACGCCAGAACGTCACACCCAGATCCCGCCAGAACGTATCGCTGGCGACAAGTCTTCCCAACGCGTCCGCGACGCGGCCCGGTCCCGGCAGGATGTACGCGGGCACGCCCCTGGCCGCAAGCGCCCAAGCCGCCAGCAGCAGCGCCACCAAGAGCACACGCCGGCCCGCATTGCCGCCCAGGACACGCCACGCCGGCACGCGTCCGGCAGAAATCGAAGTCGGGTTCATGGCGCTACACCCGCACGCGCAATTGACGAATCAGCTCGGCGACATCGGATTGCGACGGCGCGCGCGGCCTGGCCAGCGTCACTGGCGCGATCTCGCGAATGCGGCCCGGGCGCGGCTGCAGGATCACGATCTGATCCGCCAGCACCACCGCTTCCTCGACGTCGTGCGTGACGAACACGACCGTCATGTTCCGGCTGGCTTGAATCTGCAGCAATTCCGCGTGCATCTGCGCGCGCGTGCCGGGATCCAGCTTGGAAAACGGTTCATCCAGCAGCAGGATGCGCGGCTCGTTCACCAGGCTGCGGGCCAGCGCCACGCGGCTGCGCATGCCGCCCGACAGCTCATGCGGGTACGCGGATCCGAACGCCGCCAGCCCCACGGCGTCCAGCGCCGCCCGCGCGCGGGCCTGGCGCTCGGCGCGCGGCAGGCGGCCAGCCTCCAGGCCGAAGCAGACGTTGTCGCGCGCGGTGCGCCAAGGCAGCAGGCGGTCGTCCTGGAACAAATATCCCACGGCACGCCAATCGGTGTAAGCCGCTGTGCGGGCGCCTTCCACCAGGATGCTTCCCGTGTCGGGATGCGCAAGGCCCGCAATCAGATTGAGCAGCGTGCTTTTGCCGCAACCCGACGCGCCCAGCACCGCCACAACATGGCCATGCGGGATGTCCAGGTCGATGGCGTCCAGCACAGGCAGCGGCGCGTCGTTGCGGCGCTCGAAGCGCTTGGACACCTGACGCAACGAAATGGCGGCAGGCTGACGTTCGCGAGATTGGCGATGCAAGTGAGGGATGTGGGACAGATCAGTCATCCGCGCAGCTTAAGCGTCATGCTCATGCACTGGAACGACCGATTTCCCATCTGCAAATAGCACGAAGTCTTTAGGTGAAAACCAGCTATCGGCATGCCGAATTCTTCGTTGGCCGCGCGCGCCGACGCGCCTATTTTTATGCGCTTTCATCGCCTGAATTGGATACGCACCGCATGCCAGCCCGCCTCGCAGTCACGCCCGCCGCCGCATTGATTGACGCCCCGCGCGTCTTCGCACTCGACGGATTTCATCCTCATTCGCGCGTGACCCTGGTGGTCACATCGCGCCAGCCGGACGGCCTGCTCTGGCGCAGCCGCAACACCTACGTTGCCGACGCGGCAGGGTCGGTGGATGTGTCCCATCAGAGTCCCGAACCCGGCGGCTACGGCCTCGCCGATGGCCAGGGGCCCATCTGGACCCAGACCCCGCAGGGCGCCGACGCCGACGACGCCGATGCGGCGAATCTGCCTGCCCCCGCCAGCGCGGCCGGCGCGGTGCACGCAATCGCGTCAGCCAGCGACGCGCACGGCAATCACGCGTTTGCCGCTTTCGAACAGCGTCATGCCAATAACGGCGTGACGCGGCAGACATTGAATGAAGACGGCCTGATCGGCGTCCTGTACACGCCGGCTGGCCCGGGACCGCATCCGGCCATCGTGGTGCTCAATGGATCCGGCGGCGGCATCAACGAAGCGCGCGCCGCCCTCTTCGCCTCGCATGGCTATGCCGCGCTGGCCCTGGGCTACTTCGGCGCGCCGGGTCTGCCGGACTACCTGTCGGAGATCCCGCTCGAATACTTCGAGCGCGCGCTGCGCTGGCTGCGCGCGACGGTCAAGCCCGCCGGCGATTTCGTCGCGGTCAGCGGTCATTCGCGCGGCGGCGAACTGGCGCTGCTGATGGGCAGCCTGTATCCCCAGGCTGTGTCCGCGGTGATTGCCTATGTGCCCAGCTCCGTCGTGCACGGCGTGCTCAATGCCGGCAAGCCGGGCGCGGGCCGCTTCGGCGCGGCATGGACGCAGGCCGGCAAACCGCTGGCGCATGTGTGGCAAGACAATCCCGCGCAGGATTGGAGCGCCGTCGACCGGCTGCCCCAGCCCCGGCGGCAGGCGCAGGCGTTCGTCAACGCCCACCAGAATGCGGCCGCCGTCGCACGCGCCCGCATTCCTGTTGAACGCATCTCGGGGCCCGTGCTGCTGCTGTCTGCGGGCGATGACGGGTATTGGCCGTCGTCGCACTACGCACGCGAGGTCGCGCAGGCCCTGAAGGCCGCGCAGCATCCGCACGCGGTCAGCCATCTGGACTATCCCGAGGCGGGCCACGCGCTGCAGGCGCCCGGTGTACCTACCACGCAAATCTCGCGTCCCCACGCGGTGTCGGGCATCGTGCTGACGGGCGGCGGCAACGCCGCAGCCAATGCCCGCGCCAACGCCGAATCGTGGGCGGCAGTGCAGCGCTTTCTTGCCGCCGCGGTCGCGCAACGCGCCGCGCTCGCCGCATGAGCGGGCCGCACGCACACGGCGCGGGCGCCCTGGCCGGCATCACCGTCATCGAACTGGAAGGCATCGGACCGGCGCCCATGGCCGCGATGCTGTTGGCGGACATGGGCGCGACCGTCCTGCGCATCCAGCGCCGCGATCCCGTCGAACAGGGCATTCAGCGCGAACCGCGTTTTAACCTGCTGCTGCGCAACCGCACCGCCATCGAACTGGATCTCAAGCGGCCCGAGTCTGTTGCCCTGGTGCTGGACCTCGTGGAGAACGCCGACGCGCTGATCGAGGGCTTTCGTCCTGGCGTCATGGAACGCCTGGGCCTTGGCCCCGATGCCTGCCTTGCACGTAATCGGCGCCTTGTGTACGGCCGGGTGACGGGCTGGGGGCAGGACGGCCCCCTGGCGCAGGCGGCGGGACACGACATCAACTACCTCGCGGTGACCGGCGCCCTCCACGCCATCGGCCGCCAGGGCCAGCCGCCCACGCCGCCGCTGGCGCTGCTGGGAGATTTCGCGGGCGGCGGGCTGTATCTGGCGCTGGGCATGCTTGCCGCGTTGATCGAGCGCACGCGCAGCGGCCTGGGACAGGTCGTGGACGCGGCCATGGTCGATGGCGTGGCATCGCTGTCCACGGCGTTTTTTGGCCTGGCGGCCGCAGGGTTATGGCAGTCCGAGCGTGGCGCGAATCTGATCGATTCCGGCGCGCCCTTTTATGACGTCTACGCCTGCCGCGATGGACGCTTCGTTTCCGTCGGGCCGCTGGAACCCAAATTCTTCACGCAGTTGTTAGCCCTCTTGGAACTGCCAAAGGAACTGGCCGCCTGGCAGCCCGACCGCTCGCGCTGGCCGGCGCTGCGCGAGCGGCTGGCGCAGGCCTTTGCCGCCAGAACGCGTGACGACTGGACCAGCCGCCTTGCGGGAACCGATGCCTGCTTCGCGCCGGTGCTGAGCTTTGACGAGGCGCCAAGCCACGCCCATCTGCGCGCGCGCGGCACGTTTGTCGAGGTGGACGGCATTGCGCAGCCGGCGCCCGCGCCGCGCCTGAGCCGCAGCGCGCCGCCGCCCATCGCGCCGGTCGCGGCCCCGTTACGGGGCAC
>JAEYVD010000848.1 GCA_023432075.1 Pseudomonadota bacterium
TTGTCGCCCACGTTCTGCCTGACCAGCGCGAAGAGCTGGTCCTCATGCGCCAGGTAATCGTCCCAGGTGCTGCGGTCCAGCCGCTCGGCGTCCAGCTCCTGCGGCACATAGGTATGCCAGGCGGCCAGCGGCGGCCCCTGCTGGATGTCATAGAGGCGCACACCCATCAGCGTGACGACGATCAGCAGCGCCACCCCGGCCACAATGAACAGGGTCTTGCGCAGCCGGCGCCACCCCGGGCGCTGGACGGCATCGGCGGGTTTGCCGGTATTCACTGCGCGGCTCCCGAAGCGGACGAACCTGCCCCCGCCGGCAAAACGGGCGTCGACGTGGCAGCGGGAGGCTGCGCGGCGGGCGACCCCGCGGCGGGCGATCCCGCGGCGGGCGGTCCCGCAGCGGGCGGCGCGTCCGCCATGACCACCTCCGGCTGCTCGTCCCCGCCACCCAGCGCCACGTACAGCGACACCCCATTCTGCAACTGCGAGGCCCGCAGCGTGAGCATCTGCTGCTCTGCGTTGAACAGGCCGCGGCGGGCGTCGACCACTTCCAGATAGATCGAGATGCCGTTCATGTAGCGCAGCTCGGCGGTTTCAGCCAGCCGGCGCTGCGCCTGGATCGCCGTCTCCTGCGCGGTGACCTGTTCCTGGAAGCGCTTGCGGTTTTCCAGCGCGGTCGCCACTTCGCTGAACGCGGTCTGCACCGTCTTGCGGTAATTGGCCACCAGCTCGTCGCGCTGCGCCGTGGCCAGGTCCACCGCCGCCCGCCGCTGCCCGTAGTCGAAGATCGGCCACCCGATCCCCGCGCCGATGTTCCAGATCTTGCTGGGCGAGGAGAACAGATCGGACAGATCGGTGGACGCGTAGCCCAACGCCCCGGTCAGTGCGATGCGCGGAAAGAGTGCCGCCCGCGCCGCGCCGATATTGGCGTTGGCGCTGCGCAGGCGGTTCTCTGCCTGCCGGATGTCCGGCCTGACCACCAGCAGCGAAGACGGCAGGCCCGGGCTCAGCGCATCGAACTGCCCCGCGGCCTCGATGGGTTGGCCTACCGTCACCGCTTGCTGCAGATCTTCGCCGACCAGCACCCACAACCGGTTCCAATGCGCCGCCGTGGCGCGCTGCCATTCGGCAAGCTGCGTCTGCGCCTGAGTCAGCAGGATGGCGGACTGCTCGAAGTCGACGCGCGAGGTGACCCCGGCGTCCAGGCGGTCCTTGGCCACGCGGAGCGCGTAGCTGCGCGTTTCCACGGTGCGCTGCGCCAGCGCGATGCCCTCTTCGCCCGCCCGGGCGTCGTAATAGGTCGAGGCCACGTTTGCGATCAGCGACAGACGGAACGCGCGCCGGCCCTCCACCGTCGCCAGGTACTGCTGCAACGCCGAGGCGGTCATATTGCGCACCCGCCCCCAGAAGTCCAGCTCGAAAGACGAGACCATCACCTGCGCGCTGAACTGATTGAATTGCACGGTCTGACGTGACCCCGCCAGTGCCGGGTCCAGCACGGTCAGCGGCTGCTGGTTGCGCGACGCCGCCGCGCCGGCGTCCAGTTGCGGAAGCTGATTGGCGCGCTCGATGCGGTAGAACGCGCGGGCCTGCTCGATCCGGGCCGTGGCCGCGGCCAGGTCCTGATTCAGCTCGAGCGACCGTGCGATCAGGCGCTTGAGCTGCGCATCGCCAAAGAACTGTTCCCAGGTCACGTCCTGCGCCGCCTTGGCATCCGGGGGGACCTCGCCCGGGAACATGGCGGGCGTGGCCACTTCGGGCCGGCGGTGCTCGGGCGCCAGGTTGCAGGCGGACAGCCCACCGATAAGCAGCGCCGCGGCGGCAATGCGGGCGGGCTTCATGAGTTCTCTCCCCGCTCTTCGGGCTTGGCCGGGACGCTCTCCGCAGGCTTGGGCGCAGGCTTGCGGGGACCCGACCAGCGGCGCGCGACCATGTAGAACAGCGGCGTGAAGAACACCCCGAACAGCGTGGCGGTCAGCATGCTGCCCATCACGCTGGTGCCCACCGCCTGCCGGCTGGCGGCGCCGGCGCCGGTGGCCAGCACCAGCGGCAGCATGCCCAGCACGAACGTAACGCTGGTCATGATGATGGGACGCAGGCGCTGGCGGGCGGCATCGACCACCGCCTCCTTGCGGTCGCGGCCTTCAAGCTCCTCCTTCAACGCAAACTCCACGATCAGGATGCCGTTCTTGGCGGCCAGACCGATGATGGTCACCAGCCCGATGTTGAAATAGATGTCCGCCGACATGCCCCGCCCCAACGTGAATGCGGCGGCGCCCAGGATGCCGAAGGGCAGGATCAGCAGCCCCGACACCGGTACGGACCAGCTCTCGTACAGCGCCGACAGCAGCAGGAACACCACGACCAGCGACAGCGCCAGCAGCAACGCCACCTGGTTGCCCGCCTGCTGTTCCTCGTACGCGGTCCCGGTCCACTCGTAGGTGATCCCTTGCGGCAGGACACGCGCGGCGATGGCCTCCATTTCGGCCAGCGCCACGCCGCTGGAGCGGCCCGCGGCGGCCTCGCCTGAAATGGTGATGGAGGGAAAGCCGTTGTAGCGTTCCAGCTGCTGCGGACCATCGATCCAGCGCATTCGTGAAAACGCCGAGAACGGCACCATCTCGCCCCGGTTGTTCGGCAACTGCAAGACCGCGATGTCCTGCGGCTGCATGCGCTGGTCGGCTTCGGCCTGGATGAACACCCGCTGCACCGACCCATCGTGCAGGAAGTCGTTGACGTAGTTCGAGCCGAACGCCAGCGTCAGCGCCTGGTTGACCTGCGCCACCTGCAGTCCCAGCGCGCGGGCATGCACGCGGTCGATCTCGACATACAGGCGGGGTCCCGGCGGCATGCCGTCCAGCCGCACGCCGGTCAGCAGGGGACTAGCAGCGGCGGCCGCGATCATCGCCGCGCCCGTCGCGGCCAAGCCCGCGCCGCCCTGCGCCGTGCGGTCCTGCCCTTTCATGGAAAAGCCCGATGCGTTGCCCATCGACGGGATCGGCGGCGGATTGAGCGCAAAGATCATCGCCTGGGGAATCTGCCGGAAGGCCAGGTTGCTGCGCCCGACCAGCGCGTCGACCGCCTTGCTGCGGTCCGTGCGCTCGCTCCACGGGTACAGGTCCACGAACGACAACGCGGCCGTCTGCCCCTGGCCGAAGAAGTTGAACCCGACCACCGACGCCACGTTGCGCACGGCAGGCTGTTCGCGCAGCAAGCTTTCGGCCTGCTGCACGGCGACCTCGGTCTGATCGGCCGTGGTGCCGGGCGCGCCGGTATACGACACGAAGAAATAGCCCTGGTCTTCCAGCGGCAGGTAGCCGCCCGGCAGGCGCGAGAACAGAAAGATCGTCAGTCCGCACACGCCCAGGAAGATCAGCATCCAGCGCAATGGACGCACCAGCATGTGCTCGACCGCCCGCACGTACTGCCGCGTCATCCCGTCAAAGCCGGCGTTGAACTTGTCGAAGACCCACTGCTTGGCCTTGGACACCCTGCCCTTGGGCGGCGTGCCGTCCGGCAGTTTGAGCAGCGTGGCGCACAGCGCGGCGCCCAGCGACAGCGCCAGCACGGTCGATACGACGATGGCGACGGACAGCGTGATGGAGAACTGGCGATAGATGGCGCCGCTGGAGCCCGGAAACATGGCCATGGGCACGAACACCGCCACCAGCACCAGTGTGCTGGCGATGATCGGTCCCCACACCTGGCCGACCGCCTTGCGCGTGGCCTCCGGGGCCGACAGTTTTTCATCCTGCATGATGCGGGCGACGTTTTCGGACACCACGATCGCGTCGTCGTTCAGCACCCCGATCGCCACCACCATGCCAAAGAGCGACAACAGGTTGATGGATGCGCCAAACAGGAACAGGCCCGCGCACGTGCCGATCAGCGCAATCGGCACGATCAGCGTCGGGATCAACGTGCTGCGCCAGCTCTGCAGGAACAGGAACACCATCGCCGTGACCAGCAGCAGCGCCTCCACCATGGTGACCAGCACCGAACTGATCGAGGTCGTGATGAAGGGAGTCGTGTCGAACGGCACCGTCCACCCGACGCCCGCCGGAAAGACCGATTCCAGCTCCGTCATGCGCTGGCGGACCTGGCGCGCGACATCCAGCGCATTGGCGTCGTTGGCCAGCTGGATGGCGATGCCGGCCGCCTCCTTGCCATTGACACTGAGGCGGAAGTTGTAGCTTTCGTTGCCCAGCTCCACCCGCGCCACATCGCCCAGCCGCACGAGCGAGCCGTCGTTGTTCACGCGCAGGATGACCTGGCGAAACTGCTCGGGCGTGGAAAAACGGCTCTGCGCCACGATCTGCGCGTTGAAGTCCGCGCCGCGCGCCAACGGCAGGTCGCCCAGCGAGCCGCCGATCGTCTGCGCGTTCTGCTCCTGCACCGCGCGCATCGCGTCGCTGGCCGACATCTGAAAGCTTGCCAGCTTGCGCTCGTCCAGCCAGATCCGCATGGCATACGACGAACCGAACAGCTGCACATCGCCCACGCCGCGGATGCGGCGCAGCTCGTTCAGAATGTTGTTGGACGCGAAATTGCCCATCTCGACGGCGCTGACGTTGCCGCTTTCGGACTGCAGCGCCAGCAGCATCAAGAAGCCGGACGACGCCTTGGTCACGGCCACGCCCAGCTGGCGCACCTCTTGCGGCAGCCGCGGCTCGACCCGGCTCAGGCGGTCCTGCACCTGGCTGCGCGCCACGTCCAGGTCCGTGCCGGGCTTGAGCGTCACCGTGATCTGCGACGTGCCGTTGGCGCGGCTGACCGACGCCATGTACAGGAAGTTGTCGACCCCGTTCATTTCCTCCTCGATGATGGAGGTGACGGTGCGATCGATGGTGGTGGTATCGGCGCCCCGGAAGGTCGCCTGGATGGTGATCGACGGCGGCGCGATGTTCGGATACTGCTCGACGGGCAGCAGCACCACCGAGATCAGCCCGAACAGCAGGACAAAGAGCGCCACTACCCAGGCGAATACCGGCCGCAATACGAAGAATGAGCCCATGGCCGACTCCGTCAGGGTTTCGCGGCTTGCTGTTCGACAGGATCGACCTGCTGGCCGGGCCTGATTCTGTGCCAGCCGTCCACGACCACCCGCTCTCCGGGTTCAAGGCCGCTACGCACCAGCCAGTTGCCGGCGATCTGCTCGCCGACCTGGATCTGTTTGGGTACCGCCGTGTCGCCCGGCCCGATGACAAACACGGTGGCGGTGTCGCCATTCAACCGCGCGGCCCGTGCGGGAATCAGGATGCCCTCCTTGCGCACACCCACCAGGATCTGCCCCGTCACGAACTGACCCGGCAGCAATTCCCGCTTCGCGTTGTCAAAGCGGGCGCGTATGGTCTGAGCGCCGGTGGTCCGGTCCACGCTCAGGTCCGCGAAGTCCACCACGCCCGTCTCGCCGAACTCGCGGCCATTGGCCAGCGTGAGACGCACCGGAAAGGTGTTGCCCGCCGTCGCCAGCGCGCCCGAACGCGCGTAGTCGGTCAGGTCCATGATGGCGGTATTGGATTTGGTGAACGTGGCGCTGATCGGGGAAAGCTGGTTAACCTGCGCAAGCAGCGTCGCGCCCGAGGCGCTGACCAGCGCCCCTTCCGTGACCAGCGCGCGCCCCACCCGTCCTGCGATGGGCGCCCTGACCGTGCATCGGTCCAGGCGCAGTTGCGCCAGCGTGACCGCGGCCTGCGCATCAGCCACATTGGCCTGCGCCTGGCCCAGCGCCGCCAGCGCCGCCTCGTACTCCTGCGCGCTGACCGCCTGCCGCTGCACCAGCGGACGGAACCGTTCCGTGACGGACCGCGCATTCTTCTGCACGGCCTGCGCGCGCTGCAGCATGGCATTGGCCTGCGCCAGCTGCGCCTTGTAATCGCTCGGGTCGATCTGGAAGAGCGGATCGCCGGCCGCCACGTCGCTGCCCTCCGTGTAGAGCAGCTTCTCCACGATGCCATCCACGCGCGCCCGCACTTCGGCCGTGCGGATGGGTTCGATCCGGCCCGGCAGATCCACGTTCAGATCGACCGGCTGGCTCCCCACGGTCATCACGTAAACCTTGACGGGCGCCAGGGTGACGGCAGCCGCATCGTTCCGGTCCCCACACCCCGCCAACACCATCGTCCAAGCACTCAACGCACACAACACGACACGACGAACATTGCTGCTTGCTTGCATCATCCCCTACTCCCCAGGCGGCCGGACTCAAGGTCCCACTTCCCTCACCCCCGACAGGCGGAAAGGGCCCTGCTCGGACAGCTCAATGGCGCGGCGGAAGCGCCGGTTCAGCGTATTTTTTTTGGAATGCGGGCGCGGCGCAGACCGAAGGAAACGGGACGCCGGAAATAGGAGGAGGGCCCGATCGGGAAACGTCCGATCCAGGAGGAACCTGCCCAACTGGGCAAGGCCGATGCGTGCCAGGCGTGCGCCGGCCGCATCGTGATATGAACAAGACCATCGACTTTCGCACAAGCATCCTTTATGTCATGGACAGGGGAAACTGGCTGAAAAAGTGTTGCGTGGTCATTCGGCGAAGTCGCGCGGCGATCCGCTTGCCGGCGCTGGCACGTTACGTGCTGGGGCGCGGCGTTTCGGCACAGCTTAAGTAGCGGCGGCGCTTCGCGCAAGCTTTTCTCGACGGCGTCAATCGAACAAAAGACCGCATTTTCAACGCCTGGCCGCAAAACCGTGCCGTAGCCGCAATGGGCCAGGTAGTCGTAAAAATGCGATTTTTTCGCAGCCTGTTTTGCGCGCAGCCCGAAATGGCTGCAGTCCCGCAGCCAGTCCGCGACGGCGTTTATTTCCAGACGCGGAAAATTGACACCAATTGAAACCGCGCATTAGGAAGACCGGCCGCCGCTGCGAACGGCCACCGGAAGGATCAGCCGTGCGGACGGAGCTTGCGCACGACTTCCAGCAGATCGTCCAACGACACCGGCTTGCTGATATGTGCCGAGAAGCCCGCGCTGACGGCCTCGCGCATGTCCTCCTTGGCGCCGAACCCGGTCAGCGCGATGGACGGCAGATCGACCCCATCGTCCCGTCCGCGGACGGCCCGCATCAGCGCATAGCCGTCCATGTCGGGCATGCCGATGTCCGACAGCAGAAGGTCGAACCGCGACTGATCCAGGCATTCCAACGCTTCCCGGCCACTGGATACGGCCGTCACGACGGCCCCTTCCAGATCCAGCAATTCGCGCATGATCTGAAGGACGTCTTCCGAATCGTCGACCAGCAGGACATTCACCCCGTCGAGCGGCATGTCGGCATTGGCCTGCGGCGCGTCCTGTTCTTCACGCGCACCGGCCAGGTCCAGCCACACCGTGAATCGCGCACCGGCGCCCAGGCCATCCGAATGCACTTCGATCGTGCCGCCATGGGCGCCCACCAGTTCGCTGACCACGGCCAACCCGATGCCCAGGCCGGGGCTGGTGCCCGTCTTCTGACGGGCGTCGCCCTGGCTGAACATGTCAAAGACCCGGCCAATGAACTGCGGGTCGATGCCCTGGCCGGAATCGGCAACCTCCAGCTTCAGACGGTTGCGTTCGACGGCGAGCTTGAGCGCGACCCGTCCGCCTTCCGGCGTGAATTTGATCCCGTTGTTCAGCAGGTTCCAGATCACCTGCTCGATACGAACTGGGTCCGCATCCAGGTAGATCGCCAAGGTGGGATCGAAGTCCGCGCGCAGGTCGACGCCCCCGGCCGCGGCAGCGGGCCGGAGCACGTCAAGAATGTTCTTCGCGATGGCCGCGACGTCGATGATCGATCTGTTCAACGCCAGTTTTCCGGTGCGCACGCGGGACAGGTCCAGCAGATCGTCGATGATGCGGGCCTGGCCTCTGACCGACCGCTGGATCAGATCGATGGCTCGCGCCGCAGGCGCCAGATTGCGCACGACTGGCGTGCGGGCCAGCAGCTCGGCATTGAGCTGAATCAGATTGAGCGGGTGCTTGAGTTCATGCGAGACCACCGCGAAGAATTCGTCCTTGAGCACGCTGTCGGCATGCGCGCGATCCAACCGCGATTCCTGTTCGGCATCGCGCAGCTTCAGATCGGTGACATCGCGCACGATCTTCGCAAACCCCTGGTAGACCGGATGGTCCATCCGGTTCACGCCGCCGGTGCAGTAGACCAGGCTGCCATCCTTGCGCTTGTGCCACCGCTCGTCCGGGGCATAGCCGATCTGCCGGGCCCGGTTGAGTTCGTAATCCGGTCTGCCTGACTTGATGTCCTCATCGGTGAAGATGATGGAGATGGGCTTTCCCTCGGCTTCAGCGCTGTTATAGCCAAACATCAGCTCGGCGCCAATGTTCCAGTTGGTGATGATGCCTTCGCTATCCAGCGTCATGATGCCGAAGTCGCGTGCGCTCTCCGACATCAGCTTCAAGTGGGCTTCGCCCAGCTGCACTCGGTCTTCCGCCTTGCGCCGGTCTGTAATGTCAATGAACGTCAGGACTGCGCCTTCGATACGATGCTCGGCGCTGCGGTACGGCAGCAGCCGCGCCAGGTACCAGCGGTCGGAGGTGCTGTGCACCTCGCGCTCAAGCGGGCGCAGGGATTCGAACACGCCCGCGGCATCCTTGGCCAGGTCCGGATAGTCAAGCCGGTGCGTGATGTCGAGCACCGAGCGGCCGGCGTCGCTGGGAATCACGTTGAAGATATCGGAGGCGCGCGGCGTGAACCACTGGATGCGCATCATGCGGTCGACGAACAGCGTGGCGATGTCGGTGGATGCAATCAGGTTTTGCAGGTCATCATTGATCTTGGCCGTTTCGTCGACCTTGGTCTTGAGTTCCGCGTTCACGGTGATCAGCTCTTCGTTGACCGACTGCAGCTCTTCCTTGCCGGTTTCCAGTTCTTCGGTGGTGGAGCGCAGCTCTTCGTTGATGGCCTGCAGCTCCTCGTTGGACGCCTTGAGCTCCTCGGTCGACGTCTCGGCCTGCTCGATTGTGGCCTGCAATTGGTCCTTGGTGCGCTGCAGCTCCGCCTCCAGCTGCGTCAGCACGGCGGCGGAACCGCTGGTCGGACCCTGGTTGCCGTCGGCGCTCATGACGTCTTCGACCTCGTCGAACAGCACCAGCATGTAGTCGCTGGACGTCTGTTCGTCCCGGAACGGCCGCACGACCATGTTGATGTAGGCCTGGCGGTCGCCAAAGGTCATCTTGACGCGACGCGCCTCGACGCTCTTGCGCGAGTGCAGCGCCTGGAACATCGCCGTGCGCAGCTCGGTTCGCAGTTCGGGACGCACCGAGGACGGCAGGTTGCGGGACGGTTCACCGCCCGGATGGCGCAGGAAACTGCCAGCGCGGTCGGAGATGTGCACGATGTCGCTATTGGCATCGACGATGACGCTGGGCGGCGCATACATTTCAAGTGCACGCTGGTGCACCGCGGCGTACGACACCTTGGTCTCTCGCACCGCCGCAGTTGCCGCGTGTACGGGCCGGACGTGGCTGAAACCGCCGTCCATCAGTTCCGGCATGCCGCTCAGCTGCGCGGGGGTTTCGCGTGCAGCGTAAATGCGATAGCGCTTGTCCACCACCTGGAACAGCTGCGGGCACGCATCGGCCGACTCGGAGCTGCCCAGAAACAGAAAGCCGCCCGGCTTCAGCGCAAAGTGGAACATGCGCAGCACGTCGCGTTGCACCTCGCGATCCAGGTAGATCAAGAGGTTGCGACAGCTGACCATATCCAGCCGCGAAAAAGGCGGGTCGCGCAGGATGTTGTGCACGGCAAAGAGGACGCGCTCGCGCACGTCTTTCTTGATGCAATACTCGTTGTCCTGCTGGCTCAGATACTTTTGCAGCATCGCCTCGGGCACGTCAGCCTTGATCGCCAGCGGATACGCCGCCGCGCGTCCTACCGTCAGGGCGGATTCGTCAATGTCGGTGGCAAAGATCTGAATCCTGGGAGGCTTGGCCATCGTCTCGGCCTGGGCGCTCATCAGCATGGCCAGCGAATACGCCTCTTCGCCCGTGGAGCAACCCGCCACCCAAGCCCGCAACGCCGTATCCGGCGCCTTGCCAAGCGACTTGAACAACTTGGGCAGCACGAACGCATCCAGGTTGGCAAAGGCTTCCTTGTCCCTGAAAAACTGCGTCACGCCGATCAGCATGTCGGACAGCAGCTTGGGCGTTTCGTCCGCGCGTTCCTGAAGCAACTTCCCATATTCGGCCAGCGTCGACACACCGGTGACCTGCATGCGGCGCTCGATACGGCGCAACACCGTGGCTTTTTTATAGTGGCGGAAATCATGCGCCGTGCGGGCCCGCAGCATGGCGAGGATCTCACGCAGCGCGCTGCGATACTGCTTCGACTCGTCTGCCGACGGCTCGGCATCGGCCGATCCCGAAGCCTCGGCCTCGGTCAGAGGCGGCAGATGGATGCTGCCCATGTTCTCGGCGATTTGCTTCAGGCGAAGCGGCATGGTGGACACTGGCAGAACGATGTCGACCATGCCGGTTGCGATGGCGTTGCGCGGCATGGTGTCGTATTCGGCGTCCTCGGGCAGCTGCGCAAATGTCACCCCGCCCTGCTCCTTGATGCGGGCAAGCCCGACAGAGCCGTCCGATCCGCCGCCGGACAGGACGATTCCCACGGCACGCGTCGTATGCACGTCGGCCAGCGTCCGAAAAAATTCATCGATCGCGATGTGGCGTCCTTCCACCTTGGCAGGGACGGTCGACAGGCGCAGATAACCGTCGTTCATCGACAGCGACGCAGCCGGGGGAATCACGTAAATATGATCGCGCTGGATAGGGACCGGTTTGGTGATCTGCGTGACGGGAATGACAGTACTGGACTGCAGTATCCGGTCGAGGACGCTCTCGTGGTCCGGAGACAAATGCACCACGACAACGAAAGCCATGCCAGGCTTGGGCGGCATGTGCGAAAAGAATGTCTTGAGCGCATCGATCCCACCGGCTGAGGCGCCCATGCCGACCACGGGAAAGCTGAGGTCACTTTGGGCGACGCCGGGTTTGTTGCGTGGGACGGACGGCGAATCGGACATTTTCTGCCTTATTTGCTGGCTGGAGAGTACCTGCGATGATACAGCCGCCTACCTTGGCCCCCGGGCGTAGGCCCGGGGCTCAAGGCATGGTATGCGCGTCCTCGATCAGCACCTGCATCAGCGCTTCGACGGAATACGGTTTCTGCATGACCGGAAAGCCCAGCGCCCGCGGCCCCGCCATCGCCTCGCTGTAACCGCTGGCCAGTACGATCCGGATGCCGGGCCAACGCTCGCGGATTCGATAGGCCAGATCCATGCCGTTCATGCCGGGCAGCACCAGGTCAAGAATGGCCAGGTCAAACCCGCCGTCGCGTTGCTCCAGCACCTTCAGGGCCTTTTCGGCGTCGACGGTCCAGGTGAGCTGCTGGCCCAGCTCTTCCAGCCATGCCGACACCACCTCACCGACCATGCGGTTGTCTTCCACCAGCAGCACCTCACGGCGCACCGGCACGTTGGCCATAAGGCCTGATGCGGGCGATTCGGCCGTGTTGCCGGACGCCTTCGCGGCCGGCAGATAGAGCGTAAAAGTCGTGCCCGAGCCCACGGTGCTGTCCACGGCCACGTCGCCGCCCGATTGCCGGACGAACCCCTGCACCTGGCTCAGCCCCAACCCGGAATTCTCATGCTGGCCCTTGGTCGTGAAAAACGGTTCAAAGACGTGCGCCAGCACCTCGGGCTCGATCCCGGCGCCGGAATCCTGCACCGACAGCGCAACCTGCGGACCATTGAGCTTCGCCATGCCGCCTAGCATCGAGGCGTCAGGGACGATCTGGGCCGATATTTTCAACTGGCCACCCGCGGGCATCGCGTCGCGCGCGTTGATGACCAGGTTGAGCAGCGCCGACTCGAGCTGGGCGGGATCGGCGAAGATCGTACAGTCGCCCGGTCCGAACTCGTAGCTGACCGCCACGGACGACCCCACCGTGGTTTCGAAGAGCGGCCGCATCGACGCCAGGCTGTCGCGCACGTCGACCGCGTGCGGCTGCAGCGGTTGCCGTTTGGCGTAAGCCAGCAGCTGCCGGGTAAGCTGGGCCGCCTTTTCCGTGGTGTCGATGATGATGCCCACGTATCGCATCAGCGAAGCAGGCAGGTCGGGATAGCGCTTGATGAATTCTGCGGAGAACCGGATCGCCGTCAGGAAATTATTGAAGTCGTGCGCCACGCCGCCCGTCAAACGGCCAATGGCTTCATTGCGCTGGGCATGGTGCATCGAATCGCGGGCTTCCTGGAGCTGCTCGTGCCGCTCCTTCTGCTCGGTGATGTCGCGCGTGATCTT